>NZ_JBRERY010000004.1:0-231649 GCF_052907225.1 Brevundimonas sp. RM1 | reverse complement strand
GGCGCGGCGGGCGTGCGCGACGGCGGCGGCAGGGGCGCATTGCCGCTGGGCGGCGGCGGCGGCGGCGGCGCGACGCCGTTGTTCGGCGTCCTCACCCCGACCGGCGACGGCCCCGTGGCGTAAGGATCGGCGCCCGCGTCCACCGCGCTGTCCGGCAGAATGATGCGTTGTCCCGCAGAGATCGCGCCCCGCGGCCCCAGGCCGTTCAGGTCGATCAAAATCTGCACCGGCGTACGGAAACGACGCCCCACGCCCGAAATGGTGTCGCCCGTTTGAATCACATAGGTCGCGCCCGGCATAGCCGGATTACCCGCAGCGGGCGGCGGCGTCACCGTGATCGGCGTTCCGGTCGAGGGATAGGCAGGACCGCCCGCAGGGGGCAGGCCGCCGCCTTCGATATTGCCGGCCGGCGCGCGCGGTCCTTCCTGGATCGGCGGTTGAGCTGGCTGCTGCGGCTGCGTCGCCGGCCCTTGGTAATAGGGATTGTTCGGATAGGCGCCGGGCTGCTGGCCCTGGGGTTGCCCCGGCTGTTGCGGATAACCGCCCGCCCCCATCGGCCGGGTCGAGTAGCGCGGCTCGTTCGGATAGGTCGAACACGCCGTCACCGCCAGCGCCCCGCCGACGACCGCCGCCGCCCTGATCCAGCCTGTGAAGCCGCTCATGCGTCTCTCCGTATTAACCTTGTTCAGCATTCAGAAGCCGGTTTGCCCCGACCCGTGGCCGAATCCAACCCGGCAACCCGCGCGAAAGTGGGGCGGAAAGGTTAATGGAGCGGTGAGATTTCGCCCCTCACCCTTCTTTCGCCGTCCCTTCGACCAGGGGAACGAAACGGACCTCGCACAGGCTTTCCCGCTGGAAACTGCCGTCCGGCTGGCCGGTGTAGCGGTTCAGCATCTGCACCGAGGTGCGCCCCACCGGCGCGACCAGGACGCCGCCCGGCTTCAGTTGCTTCAGCAGTTCCGTCGGCTCATGCGGCGAGGCCGCCGTGACCATGATCCGGTCGAACGGCGCCTGCTCCGGCCAACCCTGTCCGCCGTCGCCGTGGCGAGTGAAGACATTATCGATCCCAAGGATTTTCAATCGGTTCTCAGCCTCATTTAAGAGGCTCTTGTAACGCTCGACCGAATAGACGAAGCGCGCCATGCGGCTAAGAACCGCGCACTGATAGCCGCTGCCGGTGCCGATCTCGAGCACGCGATGCCGCGGTTGGACGTCCAGCGCCTGGGTCATCAGGCCGACGATGAAGGGCTGGCTGATCGTCTGGGCGCAGTCGATCGGCAGGGCCTGATCCTCCCACGCCTGATCGAGGAATTTCTCATGGACGAAGACGGCGCGGTCGATGGCCTCCATCGCCTTCAGAACCCGCGCGTCCGTCACCCCCTGACGCCGCAGCGACAGGATCAATCGGCCCGCGCGGTCGTCCTTGAGACTCATTTTTCCTGCGGCCCCTTGGGCGGCGCCCCGCCCAGCACCTTCTTCAGGTCATTGACCGACTGCATGTGTGTCAGGTCGATGTGCAGCGGCGTGACAGAGATGCGGCCTTCGTCCATCGCCCGCAGGTCGGTGCCGTCGGCGTGCTCCTGCGGCGCGCCGCGGAAGGCCATCCAGTAGTAGTCGCGGCCGCGTAGGTCGGTGCGGCGAATGGCGTGCATCTCGCCGATGTCGCGGAAGCCCTGGCGCGTCACCTCGACCGTCTTGACCAGTTCGGGCGGCAGGCGCGGGAAGTTGACGTTCATGACCACGCCCTCCCCCCATTTCTGCTCCAGCAGGCGGGCGACGATGCCGGGACCGAAGGCTTCGGCCGTTTCCCAGTGGGCGATCGCCTCGTCGTGGAACCGCTCCAGCGACTGCGACAGGGCGATGGAGCGGATGCCGAAGGCCATGCCCTGAAGCGCGCCCGCCACCGTGCCGGAATAGCTGACGTCCTCGCCCACGTTGTGGCCGCGATTGACGCCCGACAGCACCAGATCAGGCTTCTCGGGCATGATGTCGTTGACGGCCAGGATGACGCAGTCCGTCGGGGTGCCGGTCACGGCGAACCGCTTGTCGCCCAGTTGATTGACGCGCAGCGGCTCGGTCAGGGTGATGCCCCGCCCCTTGGCTGACTGCTCGGTCTGGGGCGCGACGACCCAGACATCGTCCGACAGGGCGCGGGCGATCTTCTCCAGGCAAGCCAGGCCCTCGGCCTCGATGCCGTCGTCGTTGGTGAGGAGGATACGCATCAGGCTTCCTTCTCCCCTTGTGGGAGAAGGTGGCTGGCGAAGCCAGACGGATGAGGGGTCGAACCCCGGCCGGTAATCATGTCGTCTGAACTCGCCACTAGCATCTTCTGTCTGAGCAACCCCTCATCCGAGCCGCTGCGCGGCCCACCTTCTCCCACAAGGGGAGAAGGATCAGCCCACCTGTTTCAATCCGCCCATATAGGGCTGCAGAGCGGCCGGAACCGCGATGGTCCCGTCCTCCTGCTGATAGTTTTCCATCACCGCGACCAGGGTGCGGCCGACCGCCAGACCCGAGCCGTTCAGGGTGTGCAGATACTCGGTCTTCTTCTCGCCCGCGCGCTTGAACCGGGCGTCCATGCGCCGGGCCTGGAAGTCCCCGCAGTTCGAGCAGGAGCTGATCTCGCGATAGGTGTTCTGCGACGGCAGCCAGACCTCGAGGTCATAGGTCTTCTGCGCCGAGAAGCCCATGTCGCCCTTGCACAGCAGCACCTTGCGATAGGGCAACTCCAGCGCCTGAAGCACCGCCTCGGCGCAGCCGGTCATGCGTTCATGCTCGGCCTCGGAATCCTCGGGACGGCAGATGGAGACCATCTCGACCTTGGAGAACTGATGCTGGCGGATCAGGCCGCGCGTATCGCGCCCCGCCGAACCGGCCTCGGCTCGGAAACAGGGCGTCAGGGCGGTCAAGCGCATGGGCTCCGCCACCTCGTCCTCGGACAGGATCTGCTCGCGCACGAGGTTGGTCAGGGAGACTTCGGCGGTGGGGATGAGCAGATGCTCGCCCGCGCGGAATAGGTCTTCCTCAAACTTCGGCAACTGGCCGGTGCCGAACATGGCGTCGTCCTTGACCATGTAGGGCGGCGCGACTTCCTGATACCCGTGCTTGTCCGTCTGCAGGTCCAGCATGAACTGGCCGATGGCGCGCTCCAGGCGCGCCAGTTGCCCCTTCAGCACGGCAAAGCGCGAACCCGACATCTTGGCGGCGGCCTCGAAGTCCAGCAGACCCAGGGCCTCGCCCAGGTCGGCGTGATCCTTGGCCGGGCCGGTCGTGCGCGGCTCGCCCCATTTCAGGACGTCGACGTTGTCGTTCTCGTCCTCGCCGTCCGGCACGTCGGCGGCGGCCAGGTTCTTCAACCCGGCCAGCAGGTCGCGCAGTTCGGCGCCCTTGGCGGCCTCGGCGTCGCCCGCGTCGGCGATTTCGCCCTTCAGGGCTTCGACCTCGGCCTTCAGACGGTCGGCCTCGGCCATGTCCTTCTTGCCCATGGCCGCGCCGATGGCCTTGGAGGCGGCGTTGCGCTTGGCCAGGGCGTCCTGACCGCGCGTCTGGGCGGCGCGCAAGTCGACGTCCAGCGCCAGAATGCGCGCGACGACATCGGCGGCGTCATCCACGCCGCGCGACGACCAGCCCGCAACGAAGACTTCGGGATTGTCGCGAATGGCTCGGATATCGTGCATGGCGTCGCTCTTTCGGCGCTCAGGGAAGGAGAGCCGAAGGCTGTAGCGCCCCGCGCGGAGTCGGGCAAACCCCGCGCCCGATTTCTTAACCCTGACGCGCCGCCTTCACCTTGATGTCGACGCCGATGGCCTTGGACACCCAGTCGCCGCCCGCGTCGGACATCATGCCCATGTTCAGCGCCGTGCGGTCCAGCTCCAGCTTGCCTGCGACCGTGGCCGCCCCGTTCGCCTCGTCGAAGGTGAAGGGCAGAACGACCGGGACCGTCGTCGTCTTGATCCGCAGGGTTCCCGTAGCCTCATAGCGGTTGCCGCCCAGCGCCTTGAACGCCGTCGCTTCGAAGCGGGCGGTCGGATAGGTCGTCGTGTCGAACCATTCGGCGCCCGGCAGGCTGCCTTCCTGGGTGGCGTCGCCGGTCTTGGCCGTGCCGGTCTGGACCGTTACCACGGCTTTCGAGCCCGCCAGATCGGCCGGATCGAACCAGACTTGCGCGTCCCACTGCTCGAACCGGCCGGTGAAGGCCTTGCCGGTGTGGGTTCCGGTGAACTGGATGGTCGAGGCGGCCTTGTCCACTGTCCAGGCGGCGGCCGCGCCCGGCGTCACGGCCGCGTCAGCCGCAGGGGCGGCGGCAGGAGCCGAGGCGACCGCCTGCCCTTCCGTCTTGGGCATGGGCTTGGCGGCCAGGCCGAACGCGGCGCCGATCACGACCACGAAGGCCACGCCCGCCAGCCGCTCGGCCCAGCGCACGGCCGGCGTCGGCTCGGGCGCTACGCCATGGGCGTCATCGCCGTGCGGCAGGACCGGGATCATGTGCGACAGCACGCCGTCGCGATCCAGGAACTGGTGTTTCAGCGCCGCGGCGACGTGCAGGACGACCAGGACGATCATGCCCCAGGCCAGCTTGCTGTGCGCGCCCATGGCCATCCACGCCGTCGTGCGGCGAACGGCTTCGGAAGCGTGTTCGATGAAGGGCAGATGCGGAATGGTGAACAGGCCGAACCAGCTGGTCGCCACGGCCAGCGGCGTGTCCGTGACCACAGCCCATCCGGTCGAGACATAGGCCCACCCTGTCAGCGGCAGGGCCAGCATCAGGGCGTAGAAGGCGGCGTGCGTCGCCCGCGCGGCGAACTGCTCCCACCCCTTCATGGCACCGGGCAGAGCCGGAACCGGGTGCGTCAGCCGCCACACGATCCGCAGCGCCGTCAACGCCAGGATCAGGAAGCCGATCGACTTGTGAATCTGGAAGACGCGATAGGCCAGCGCCTGGCTGTCCGGCTCGACAATGGCGTCGCTCATCCACCAGCCCATCGGGATCATCGACAGAATGGCGATGGCGATCAGCCAGTGCAGGGCGATGGCGACGGCGCTGTAGCGGCTGGGGCGGCGGGTCATGAGAGCTCTCGCGTCAGTCTGAATATGAAGAGGGCGGGACCGAACGGCCCCGCCCCTTCGTCGTGTCGCAGCCTATCAGACGGCGGGAGCCGCCGGGGCGACTTCTTTGATGAACTCGGCGTCGAAGCGGATCGTCACTTCATCCCCGACCGGGCCCAGCGCCATGCCGAAGTCGGTGCGCTTGAACTTGCCCTCAGCCGAGAAGCCGATGGCCGGCGCCGGCACGAACGGGTGCTTCTCCAGGTCGCCGTTGAACGTGGCGTCCAGGGTCACCGGCTTGGTCACGCCCAGGAAGGTCAGATCGCCCGTCACCTTGGCCGTGCGCGTGCCGGTCAGCTCGACCTTGGTCGACTTGAAGGTGATCTGCGGGAAGGCGGTCGCGTTCAGGAAGTTCTTGTTCTTGGCGATGTCCTCGCTCCAGCTCTTGAAGCCGGTGGCGGCGTGGGTGCCGACGTAGTCGCCCTGATAGTTGGCGTCGACCGAAGCCGGATCGATGGTCGCCTCGACCGTGCTGTTGGCCAGGTTGGCGGTGTCCAGCGTGATCTTGGCGTCGAACTTGTTGAAGCGCGCCGTGTAGTTCGAGATCGAGTTGTGCGGCAGCGACCACTGCAGCGAGGCGTGGGTCGGATCCATCACATAGACGCCCGAGGTGGCCTTGAGCGCGACCGGAGCGGTCGAGGCGGCGTCGGTCGTCGGTGCGCCGGCGGTGTCAGCGGGCTGGCTACAGGCGGCCAGCAGGGCGGCGGCCGAAACGGCGATCAGGGCGGCTTTGATCTTCATGGGAGAGGAAACCTCAATCAGGCGGTTGAAACGAAAACTGGACAGACAGTCCGGAAACAGGTCGAGTGTCCGTCCGGCCGCGCCGTCGGACTGCAACAGTATAAGTTGCCATTCACACGCTTCAAGCCCCCCGATCACGAAAACCGCCTTCGACCTCACGAAAAAAGGATTGAGGTGCGTCTGCGGGCGACGGCGCCTATCCTCGCGACTCACATGACCATCCGTCGCCTCCCCCCCGAAACCGTCAACCGCATCGCCGCCGGCGAAGTGGTCGAACGCCCGGCCAGCGCCATCAAGGAACTGGTTGAGAACGCCATCGACGCCGACGCCCGCAGCATCGAGATTCAGGCGGACGGCGGCGGCCTGACCCGCATCCTGATCGCCGACGACGGCAAGGGCATCCCGCGTGACGAGTTGCCCGTGGCCATAGAACGCCACGCCACGTCGAAGCTGGAGCCGGACGATGCGGGCGACGTGGACCTGCTGCGCATCTTCACCCTGGGCTTCCGAGGCGAGGCCCTGCCTTCCATCGGCTCGGTCGCTCGCCTGAACATCACGACCCGTGCGCGCGCCGAAACCGGCCAGCCTCAGAACGACGCCTGGGCCATCTCCGTCGAGGGCGGCGCCCAGCGGCCCCTGTCGCCCGCCGCCTTCCCCGGCCCGCACGGGGCGCGGGTCGAGGTGCGCGACCTGTTCTACGCCACCCCTGCCCGGCTGAAGTTCATGAAGTCCGAGCGGGCCGAGGCCATGGCCATCTCCGAAGAGATCAAGCGGCAGGCCATGGCGCATGAGGCGGTGGCCTTCACCCTCAGCCTGGACGGCAAGACAACGCTGCGCCTGCCCGCCGAACATCCCGGCGACGAGGGGCGGTTGAGACGTCTCGGCGCCCTGCTGGGCCGCGACTTCGAGGCCAACGCCCTGCTGATCGATCAGGAGCGGGACGGCGTGCGCCTGTCCGGCTATGCGGGCCTGCCGACCTATTCGCGCGGCAATGCGGCGCACCAGTTCCTGTTCGTCAACGGCCGTCCGGTGCGCGACCGCCTGCTGCAGGGCGCCCTGCGCGGGGCCTACGCCGACTTCCTGGCGCGCGACCGGCACCCGGCGGCGGCCCTCTTCATCGACATCGACCCGCTCTATGTCGACGTGAACGTCCACCCGGCCAAGGCGGAGGTCCGTTTCCGCGATCCGGCGCTGGTGCGCGGCCTGATCGTCGGCGCCCTGCGCCACGCCCTGCACGCGGCGGGACACCGCGCCTCGACCACGGTCGCAGCCGACGCCCTGTCCGGGTTCCGGCCGCATACGGGCGAGGCGCTCTACAACCCGGTCGCGCCGCAGACGTTCAGCAACGCCGCGCCGGGCTGGAGCGGCTGGCAGGGCTGGTCGCAAGCGGCCGCCGCCGCCCAGAACCTGCCGGGCCTCAACGAACGCTCCGCCCGCGTCGAGCACACATGGAGCGGGGAAGCAGCCGCCCCAAGCTTCCGCACCCTGAGCGAGATCCAGGCCGAACACGCGGGCCAGATCGCGCCCGGCGCTTCGGCCCCAGTCGATCTGATCGACTACCCGCTGGGCGCCGCGCGGGCGCAGCTGCACGCCAACTACATCGTGGCCCAGACCCGCGACGGCCTGGTCATCGTCGATCAGCACGCCGCGCACGAACGACTGGTCTATGAGCGGATGAAGGCCCAGATGGCCGACGGCGCAGTCACCCGTCAGGCCCTGCTGACGCCCGAAGTCGTCGAACTGGACCCCGCCGAGGCCGAGCGCGTCGCCGCCAAGGCCGAGGAACTGGCCGAGATGGGTCTGATCGTCGAAGCGTTCGGCGCGGGCGCGGTGCTGGTGCGCGAAACCCCGGCCCTGCTGGGCGACACTGACGTTCAGGGCCTGATCCGCGACATCGCCGACGACCTGTCCGAACACGGCGCCGCCCTGTCGCTGAAAGAGCGCCTGGCCGAGGTCTGCGGCACCATGGCCTGCCACGGCTCGGTGCGCTCGGGCCGCGTCCTGTCGGCGCCCGAAATGAACGCCCTGCTGCGCCAGATGGAGGCCACGCCGCACTCCGGCCAGTGCAACCACGGCCGCCCGACCTATGTGGAGCTGAAGCTGCACGACCTGGAAAAACTGTTCGGGCGGCGATGATCTTTTCGTCACCCTACCGCTTCGCGACTTGAGGGGATGGCTCCTTCCGTCCTCTTCGTCTGCCTCGGCAACATCTGTCGCTCGCCGCTGGCCGAAGCGGCCTTTCGCGAAGAAGCGCGTCGCCTGAATCTGGACGTGGTCGCCGATTCCGCAGGCACGGGCGGCTGGCACATAGACTCCGCGCCTGACCCGCGCGCCCAGGCGGTCGCCCTGAAGAACGGCGTCGACATCTCGGCCTTGCGCGGCCGTCAGGTGAAGCCTGCCGACTTCCGCCGCTTCACCCATTTGGTGGCGATGGATCACGACAATCTTGCGAACCTGCGCCGCCTCGCCCCGCCCGACGCCACGGCCGAGTTATCCCTGCTGCTGGATCACGTCGAAGGCCGCGCCGGTCAGGCCGTGGCCGATCCCTATTTCGGCGAGGACGACGACTTCGACGTCACCTGGGCCAACGTCACAGCCGGCGCCCGCGCCCTGGCCGCCAAGCTTCAGCGCCGCAGAGGTTGAAGCGCCTAGCCGCCGACCGCCCCTCGCGCTATAAGCTGCGCCTTCCCCTAATGGGATGGAACCATGTTTGAGATTGTAGCCACGGCATAGGCCCGGACGCTGATCGTCCCGAGGCCTCCTGAGCCCGCCCCGCGCCCCGTTGCGCCGGGCGCGTGTCTTCTCATGCCTTGGAAATCTCAATCCCATGAACCTGTCACGTGCGGAGCAACGCACGCTCCATGCCCTCGCCCAGGGCGGTCGCATCCTGCTGGAACGCGACGAACAGGGCCGTATCCTGGCCGCCCGCTGCTTCACCCGCGAAGGCTGGGTGCTGGACGGCTGCAACCTGGATCAATGGCGCAGCCTGAAGCGCAAGGGCGTCATCAAGTCCCGAAACGGCGGCCCCTACGTCGTCAACCGCGACGGCCTCAGCCGCCTGCGCAGCCGGGCCGACAACCGGACCTCAGGCCGAAGCTTCTGACGCCCTGAGAAACAGGACGCGCGCGGCGCCGTAGTCGCGCGCGTCCAATCGCTCATAGCCGGGGGTGTCGATCTCGGGCTCGTCCGAGCCGCGCTCGAACACCACGATGGCGCCCGGCGCCAGCCAGTCCCCCTCCAGCAGCCGCGCCAGCGTCTGCTCGCCCAGGCCCTTGGCGTAGGGCGGATCCAGAAACGCCAGGGTGAAGGCCTCGCCCGCCGAGCCGGGGCGCGGCCCCAGATCGGTCGCGCTGCGCCGATGCACCCGACAACGGCCGAACAGGCCATAGGCGTCCATGTTCTCGCGGATGGCGCCGCGCGCGCCGTCGTCCGTGTCCACGAACAAACAGAAGGCCGCTCCGCGCGACAACGCCTCGAACCCCAGCGCGCCCGAACCGGCGTACAGGTCGATCACCCGCGCCTCATGCAGGCCTTCGGCCCACGGCGCATGTTCCAGCACGTTGAAGATCGCCTGACGCGCTCGATCCGACGTCGGCCGCGTGTTCTGTCCCTCGGGCGTGACGATGGCCCGACCGCGATATTGTCCAGCGACGATTCTCATGGTCCCGCCTCTGGACCGGCCACGCGCGCAATGCAACGTTCGGCCCATGTCTCGCGTTGAATTCCCCGGCTTTATTCAGTTTGCATTTCGCGTCGCCATCGAACAAGCGCGCAACAGTCCCCTGATCGCCGAGGTTCAACCCGCTGCGCCCTGGAAGCGCCTGATCGCCTTCATCGCACTGTCCGCACTTCTCATGGCCACGGCCATGGTGGCCGCCATCCTGCTGACTCTTCCTTTTGAGTCGGCGGGCCTGCTCCCCACTGACCTTTTCGCCGTCGCACCTGAAGGCCCAGACCGTCTGTGGGACGAAAACGTCTCGGTTCTAGCGCTAGGCTTGATGCTGGGCTTCATGGGCGGAGCCATCCTGCTCGCCGTGAAGATTGTTTATCGAGCACCGGTCGCCGCCTTCCTCTGGCCCGGCCGCCGTCTCTCCTGGCGACAACTGGGAATTGGTTTCGCCGTCATGAGCGTCGTCGGCGGCGTCAGCGTCCTAGTCTACAATCTGATCGATCCGATCGGCCCTCCGCCGATCTTCAATCCCCCCTATTCGATCGAAAGCCGCCTGACCTACATCCTTGCGGCGAGCGTCGGCCTGTTGATCGCGGCGGCGGCTGAAGAAGTCGCCTTTCGAGGCGTTCTTCTCAGGGTCACTGGAGGGCTCACCCGCAGCCTGATCCTGTTGTGCCTGATCAATGCGTTGGTCTTCTCCGCCGTCCACCTGGATCCCGATCCAGTGGCGTTCGTCGCCCGCGCTCTGTCGGGCCTGGTCTGGACCTGGGCCGCGCTGAGACTAGGCGGCATTGAATTCGCCATCGGCGCCCACTGGGCCAACAACCTCGCCATAGCCCTGTTGGGCGAACCGCTGTCGGGCGCCGGGCTGTCCGCCGAAGCGATCCCTGCGTCCGCCTTGGCGCTGGAGTTCGTCAGCCTCGTTATCGTCCTTGCGGCCGCAGAACGCCTAGCCCGCAACCGCCAGGCTCAGTCCCCGGCGTAGAGAGCCTCGACCTCGGCGCCGGTCATACGGGCGCGGTCGCCGGCGAAGGCGTAGTTGGCGGGCTTGGCGTCGATATAGACCTCGCTGTCGAAGGCGAAGGCCGACGGATCGTCGAACGCCTGGACCGAGACCATGACCATGCCGCCCGCCTTCAATCGCCAGAACAGGTTGGAGCCGCAGGCCGAGCAGAACTGCCGCTCCGCCCACTCGGACGAATCATAGGTCGTCAGCGGTCCCTCGACTTGAACGGTGTCGCCGCAGTCGACGCTGAGCGACACCCCGCCCGAGGTCCGGCGGCACCATTCGCAATGGCAGGCGTGCATTCCGCCCTTGGGCGTGGCGGTAAAGCGCACCGCCCCACACAGACAGCGGCCGTTCAACTGGGTTTCAACGTCCGCCATGCCCTGCGTCTCTGCTCAATAGTCAGCCGCGTCCGCGCGGGCCGCCACGACCGCCTGCACCGCCCGAAGGCTTGCCGCCGAAAGGTTTGCCTCCGAACGGTTTGCCGCCGCCGCGAGGACCGCCTGGTCGGTCGCCCGAACGAGAGTCCGAACGCGCATCAGGACGCCCACCGGCTCCACCGGGACGACCGAACGGCTTGCCGCCGGGCTTTCCGCCGGGACGGCCGCCCTTGGGCGGACCGCGACGGTCGTCGATGAACTGGTCGGCGCGCGGTTCGCGCGGCGTGAACGGACGGCGCGGACGATCGCCGCCTTCCGTCCCTTCGTCATCGCCTGGACGGGCGCGCGGCTTGAAGGTCTTCTTGTGTTCGAACTTCGGTTTGGCCTTGGCCCAGCCTTCCTTGCGAGCGGGCTTGCCGAACTCGGCGCCGTCTTCAGCCGCCGTCTCGGCGGCGCGAACGCGGCTGGGCTTGCGCGACGGATCCGACATGGCCGAGCCGGACTTGCCGCGCACGATCGGCGTGCCGGTGCGACGCCCCGGAATCGGCGCCGGCGTCGCCACCGTGTTGCCGGTCGGCAGGTTCTCGGGACGGATATGCTCGGCCAGCATTTCGCGGATCACGCGCGGGCCGACTTCTTCGACCGATCCGACCGGCAGGGTGCCGAGTTGGAACGGACCATAGGCCAGGCGAATCAGGCGGTTGACCGTCAGGCCGATGCTCTCCAGCACCTTGCGGACTTCGCGGTTCTTGCCCTCGGTGATCGAGACGCTGAGCCACAGGTTGGCCGACGACTTTTCACCCTCAGTCTTTTCCTTGGCCTTGTCGATGGTGGCTTCCACGGGGCCGTAGCGCACGCCGTCGACGACCACGCCGTCCTTCAGCTTGTCCAACTGCTCCTGGGTGATGCGGCCGCGCGCACGGGCGCGATACTGGCGCACCAGGGCCGTTTCCGGCAGTTCCAGCGCCCGGCTGAGTTCGCCGTCGTTGGTCAGCAGCAGCAGGCCTTCAGTCGCCAGATCGAGGCGGCCGACCGAAATCACGCGCGGAAGGCCGCTGGGCAGGGCGTCGAACACGGTAGGGCGGCCAGCCGGATCGTTGTGGCTGGTGATCAGGCCTGCGGGCTTATGATAGCGCCAAACGCGCGTCGCCTGGGCCGCGCCGATCGGCTTGCCGTCGACGGTGATCTTGTCATCGCGCGTCACCAGTACAGCGGGCGTGGCCAGGATGCGGCCGTTCACCGCCACCTTGCCCAGACCGATCAGCCGTTCGACCTCACGACGCGAGGCGATGCCCGCGCGGGCCATGGCCTTGGCGATTCGTTCGGTGCGTTCGGGGCCCTTGGCCTCGGGCGCGGACTTGTCGCTCGACTTGCCCCCGGCGCGGTCGCGAGGCTTGCCGCCCGGCTTTGCGCCCTTGTCGAAGGGCTTTCGCGGGCCTTTATCGGCGAAATTGCGGGGACCGCGCGCGCCGTCGTCTTGACGGGAGCGGGGCTTCTTGTCGTTGTCTTTGGGATGGCGATCCATGATGAGCGGTTCATGAGCATGGCGCTCGATCTGGCGCAAGCGGCGGCTGAGGCTGGCGAGGTGCCGGTCGGGGCCGTGATCGTGGACGAAAACACCGGCGAAGTGCTTGGGCGCGGGCAAAACGGGCCCATCACGGCCCATGATCCGACCGCCCATGCCGAGATCGTCGCCCTGCGCGATGCCGCGGCGAAGTTGCAGAATTATCGCCTTACGGACCTGACTCTCTATGTCACCCTAGAGCCGTGCGCCATGTGCGCGGGCGCCATCAGCCACGCCCGCATCGGCCGCGTGGTTTGGGGCGCGGACGATCCCAAGGGCGGCGCCGTGATCCACGGCGGGCGTTTCTTCGACCAGCCGACCTGTCACTGGCGGCCCCGGACCGAGCGCGGCGTCATGGCTGATCCGGCCGCTGAAATGCTGCGCAGCTTCTTCCGCTCACGCCGGAAATCACGATCAGGAACGCTGAGCGACGCCGGGCGTTGAGTTTCCAAGCTTGACCTTGAGAGGCTCCTCTTGCCGACCCGTATCCTCTGGCCGACCATCGTCTCCGTCCTGGTGCTGTTGTCCGCCTGCGGCCAGGAACCGCGCGAGGCCCCGACTGACGGTGACGCCGTGCGCGAACGCGCCGTCGAAGCCCAGACCGCGCGCCGCCGCACCGGCGCCGAGCTTCAGGACCGCGCCCTGAACCGCGTCGTGCACGCCGTCTATCTGTGCAACAACTCCGAACGCCTGTCGGTCGACTTCGACAACCCGCGCCAGATGGCGACCGTGCGCAACTCCAGCGGCGAGGCGGTGGATCTGTTTCAGGAACGCGCCGCCGACGGCATCTGGTATCGCGCCTCGGGCTATGAGCTGCGCGGCAAGGGCGTAATGGCCACATGGACCGCCGCCGACCGCGAACCCACCGAATGCCGGGCCGTCGACTAGGCGAAGGCCGCCAACCGTTCGTCCAGCCGTCGCCGCACGTCGGGCCAGTCCTCGTCCAGGATGGCGAACTGCGCCGTATCCCGCGCCCGGCCGGTCCAGGTCGTCTTGTGCTTGCGCAGCACGCCTTCAAAGTTCGCGCCCAGCTTACGGATGGCGGCCTGGCTGGCGGCGTTCAGGGCGTCGGTGATGATCTCGACCCGGATCGCCCCGTTCGAAAAGGCGTAGTCCAGCAACAGGCGCTTGCACGCCGGGTTGATCGGCCCGCCCCGCGCCTCGGGCCGATAAAAGGTCGAACCGATCTCGCGGCGCCGATGCTCGGGCTTGATCTCATAGAGGCTGGTCGTGCCGACGACCGTGTTGTCGTTGCGACGCCGCACGGCATAGGCGATGCGAGGCCCCGCCGCCATCGCCTTCAGCGCCGCATCCCACCAGCCGTCGAAATGCGCGCCATAGGCGGCGGCGACCATGCCGTTCCAGGCGTCCGGGTCGCAGTCCAGCGCCGCCCGAACCTCATCCTTCAGCGCCTCGGTGAACGGCTCCAGCCGGACGAAGGCGTCTTCAAGGACGACGGGCGACAGTTTCACGCCGCGCCTTCCTCGATCAGGAAGGCGCGCACCGCCTCGGCGTCCACGTCCTTGTCGGTGAAGGCGTCGCCCACGGCTCGCGCCAGGATCAGGGTCAAGCGCCCGCCCTCGGCCTTCTTGTCTCCCGCCATGCGCGCGATCAGGGCGTCGGCCGCGAAAGCGTGGGCCACATCCGAAAGTCGCGTCGGCAGGCCCGCAGCGCGGATGCCCGCCTCGGCCCGCTCGGCCTCAACCGCCGGGCAAAGCCCCTGCCGCGCCGAATAACGGAAGGCCATGGCGCAACCCAACGCCACCGCCTCGCCGTGGGTCAGGGTCTCGTCAAACGCCAGCTCTGCCTCCAGGGCGTGACCGAAGGTGTGGCCCAGGTTCAGCAGGGCGCGACGGCCCGCCTCCTTCTCATCCTCGCCGACGATCTGGGCCTTGATTTCGACCGAGCGGATCACCGCCCGCTCCAGCGCGTCAGGGTCGCCCTGCGCCCCAGCAGCCCCCTCGCCGCCCAGCCAGTCGAAGAAGGCCGCGTCGCAGATCAGCCCGTGCTTCAGCACCTCGGCCCAGCCCGAGCGCACCTGGCGCACCGGCAGGGTGGCCAGGGCTTCGATATCCGCCAGCACCCGACGCGGCTGATGGAAGGCGCCGATCAGGTTCTTGCCGCGCGGGGTGTCGATGGCCGTCTTGCCGCCGACCGAGGAATCCACCTGAGCCAGCAGCGTCGTTGGAATCTGCACGAAGTCGATCCCGCGCATGAACAACGCCGCCGCCAGACCGGCCAGGTCGCCCACCACGCCTCCGCCCAGGGCGACGACCAGGCTCTTGCGATCCAGTCCTTCGGCCAGCAATCGATCCAGCACCGCCTCAAGCTGTTCAAACGACTTGGACGCCTCGCCTGCGGGCACCGTGACGATTCCGGTCGCCAGGCCCGCGCCTTCCAGCGAGGCGCGCACCGTCTCGCCGTGGATAGCCGCGACTGTCTCGTCGCTGACGATGAAGGCTCGCGTGGGCTTCAACGCGGCGACCTCGGCTCCCGCCGTCTTCAGCAGACCGCGCCCGACGACGACCTCATAGGGGGCGAAGGCGCCGCCTGCGACCGGGATCGTCGTGGTCATGACTGGGTCTCCTGCCGTCCGAAGCGGCGCAATTGTTTCAAGATGGCCTCAACGGCCTGGGCGTGCGATCCGCCGCCCACATCGACCGTCAGATCGGCCTCGCCGTAGATCGGATAGCGCGCCTTGGCCAAATCGTTCAGGGCTGTCAGAGGATCGCGATTGCGCAACAGCGGCCGGGTGTCGCGTCGCCCTACCCGCTCGGCGATGACCTTCAGGTCCGCACGCATCCAGACGCTGACGGCATGCTGCTTCATCAGGGCGCGGGTGTCGGGGTTGAGCACCGCCCCGCCCCCGGTCGCCAGCACGATCGGCGGCCCTTCCAGCAAGCGCTTCATGACCCGCGCTTCGCCCGCCCGGAACTCGACTTCGCCGCGCGTGGCGAAGATTTCGCTGACGGTCATGCCCGCCGCTTCCTCGATCACATGATCGCCGTCGGCGAACGGCAGGCCCAGCCGCGCCGCCAGGCGCCGCCCCACGGTCGATTTCCCGACGCCCATCAGCCCCACCAGGGCTATGGTGCGGACCGAAGACAGCGGGAAGGAATCAGGCGAGGCGTCAGAAGGCATGGTCCGTACACCCTCTACACCAGACGCCGCCCCGCTTCACACCCAGAAGCGATGACCAGACGCGCCGCATGACCCCGCAGATCGAAGCCTTTCTGGAGATGATGGCGGTGGAGCGCGACGCCTCGCCCCACACCCTGGCCGCCTATGGCCGCGATCTGGCGGACGCAGAGACCTGGCTGAACGACGCCGGGGGCCTGGTGAACGCGCCGCAGGAGGTGCTGGAAGCCTGGTTCGCCGACCTGTCGCGGCGCGGCCTGTCCGCCGCCACAGCCGCCCGCCGCCGCGCCTCCGTGCGGCAGTTCTATCGCTTCGCCCTGGGCGAGGGTTGGCGAGCCGATGATCCTTCGCGCCGGCTGGACGCGCCCAAGCAGGGCCGCAGCCTGCCCAAGACCCTCAGCCGCGACGAGATCGAGGCTCTGCTAACCGCCGCGGGCGCCGCCGACAGCACGGCGGGCCTGCGCCTGATCGTCCTGGTCGAGATGGCCTACGCCTCTGGCCTGCGCGTGTCCGAGCTGCTGGCGCTGAAGGTCGAGGCCGTTCGCCGCGACCCCGCCTATCTGATCGTGCGCGGCAAGGGCGGCAAGGAGCGGCTGGCCCCGCTGAACATGCCCGCGCGCGAGGCGATCAAGGCCTGGCTGAACGCCCGCGACGCCGCCCGAAAGCCGAACACGCCCGACAGCGCCTGGCTGTTCCCCTCGCACGGCAAGAGCGGCCATCTCACCCCGCGCCGCTTCGCCCAGCTTCTGGATCAGGCGGCGATCACGGCCGGTATCGACCCGACCCGCGTCAGCCCCCACGTCCTGCGCCACGCCTTCGCCACCCACCTGCTGGAAGGCGGCGCTGACCTGCGCGTGGTGCAGACCCTGCTGGGGCATGCCGACATCTCGACCACCCAGATCTACACCCACGTCGCTGTCGACCGCCTTTCCCAGGTGGTCCACGCCAACCACCCCTTGGCGAAGGACGACTGAACCCGCGCTTGCTCCGAGGCGTTCCGCGCTCTAGGTTCCGCCGCCTTCCGTAGCGCCAAGCGCGCTTCTTCCTCACGGACGCCTTATGGCCACGCACTATCTCGAATTCGAAAAGCCGATCGCCGAACTGGACGCCAAGATCGCCGAGCTGTCGCTTCTGGCGCCGACCAGCGGGTCGTTCGAGACCGAGATCGCCGCCCTGCGCAAGAAGGCCGACGCCATGCGCACCAAGGCCTACGCCAACCTCGATCCGTGGATGCGCACCCAGGTCGCGCGCCACCCCCAGCGTCCGCACTTCGTCGATTACGTCGACGGCTTGTTCACCGACTTCGTTGAGCTGCACGGCGACCGTCAGTTCGGCGACGACCAGGCCATCCTCGGCGGTCTGGCTCGCTTCCGCGGCCAGCCGGTCGTGGTCATGGGCCACGAAAAGGGTCACGACACCCAGACCCGCATCACCCACAACTTCGGCATGGCCCGCCCCGAGGGCTATCGCAAGGCCGTCCGCCTGATGGACATGGCCGAGCAGTTCGGCCTGCCGGTCCTGACCTTCGTCGACACCGCCGGCGCCTATCCGGGCCTAGGCGCCGAAGAGCGAGGACAGGCCGAGGCCATCGCCCGCTCGACCGAGCGCGGCCTGACCCTGGGCGTGCCCTCCATCGCCACGGTGACAGGCGAAGGCGGCTCGGGCGGCGCCATCGCCATCGCCGCCGCCAGCCGCGTGCTGATGCTGGAGCACTCGATCTATTCGGTCATCTCGCCGGAAGGCGCGGCGGGCATCCTGTGGCGCGACGGCGCGCGGGCCAAGGACGCGGCCAACGCCATGAAGATCACCGCGCCCGACCTGATAGAGCTGAAGATCGTCGATCGCGTGATCCCCGAGCCCCTGGGCGGCGCCCACGCCGACCGTGAAAAAGCGATCCGCAATGTCGGCCAGGTTCTGGAAGAAGAGCTGAAGGCCATGTCCGGCCTGTCCGCTGAGCAGCTCAAGAAACAGCGCGCCGACCGCTTCTACGCCATCGGCCGTCTGGGTTGATCAAGGGCTGATCGCGATTGCGCGGCGTCGCAACGCCGCCGAAGCTGACATCATGCGATTCGTTCTGTTTCCCTCCGCTCGCATCGGCAGGCTCCCATGCGCGGCATGAACGGGGTCGGTGAATCCCTGCGCGAAAGCGCGGTGTTCAACTTCGACGGCGCGGTGACGATGGTCATCGACGATTCTCCCTTTTCACTGGAGCTGACCGCCCAGGCCCTGCTCGGTTTCGGCATGAAGGTGCGTCACGCCTGCGAGAGCGCGGCCGATGCCATCTCCATCCTGCAGACTCATCCAGTCGATCTGATCCTGGTCGACTGCGAAATGCCGGGCATGAGCGGATACGAATTCGTGCGCTGGCTGCGCCGTTCCGGTCTGGAGCCGAACGCCTATACGCCTGTCATCATGACCGCCGCCCACGTGCGCCGCTCCAAGGTGTCGGATGCGCGCGATTGCGGCGCCAACTTCCTGATCACCAAGCCGTTCAGCGCGGGCGTCCTGCTGGAGCGCATCGTCTGGGTGTCGCGGGATAACCGCCCCTTCCTGGAGGTCGGCGACTATTTCGGCCCCGACCGCCGCTTCCGCAGCGAGCCCTGGCCCGGCCCCGAGCGTCGCGCCGAAGAGCGCCGCAAGACAGCCTTTGAAAAAGAACGCAGGGCGGCGGTGGAGCTATGACAGTCATCACGCACAATCGCCGTCGCAGCCGCCTGTCGACGTTGGTCGACCAGCCCGGCGGCGTCAGCGTCGGCGTCGCCCTGAACCAGGCCCGCGCCAATCTGGCCGGGCTGGAGGCCCGCAGCCGAGAGATCATTCAGGAACAGGTCACGGCCCTGGCGGCCCTGCCCGCTCCCGTCGGCATCGACGAAACCGCCCTGGACCAAGCCTACAGCCACGCTAGCGCCGTGATCGACGCGGCCGGGCCGTTTGAACTCAACGACCTGTGCGCAGCCGCGGCCAATCTGTGCGACCTGATCGACGCCGCGCCCGAGGGCCGAGCCTTTGACTGGCGCGTCGTCACGGTCCACGCTCAAGCCCTGCGCCTGCTGCTGACGCTGCCTTCCGAAGCCTCCGACGCCCGCGCCAAGGTGCTGGACAGCCTCAAGGACGTGCTCAAGGCCAAGGTTCCCGGCGCCGGAGAGCCCGAAGCCTAACCGGCCTGGGCCTTCGCGCCGCGCGTCTGCTTGCGCCACAGGGCCGCATACTCTCCCCCCTGACGCGCCACCAACTCGTGATGGGCGCCGCGTTCGACGATGCGGCCCGCCTTCAGCACCAGAATCTGATCGGCGTCGGCCACGGTCGACAGGCGATGCGCCACGACCAGGGTCGTGCGGCCGGTCCGCGCCTTGCGCAGCGTCTTCTGGATCGCCGCCTCGGTCCGACTGTCCAGCGCGCTGGTCGCCTCGTCCAAGATCAGGATGCAGGGATCGGCCAGCAGGGCGCGGGCGATGCCGACCCGCTGACGCTCGCCGCCCGACAGCTTCAGACCCCGCTCGCCGACGCGCGTGTCCATGCCTTCGGGCAGGTTGCGGATGAAGTCGGCCAGTTCCGCCGCTTCCGCCGCCGCCCAGATCGCCGCCTCGTCCGCATCGGGCCGGGCGAAGGCGATGTTGGCGGCGATAGTGTCGTTGAACAGGGCCACGTCCTGCGGCACCAGCGCCACGGCGGCCCGCAGCGACGCCTGTGTCACGCTGCGCGCGTCCCAGCCGTCGATCAGCACCGCGCCTTCCTGCGGGTCGAGCAGCCGCAAGGCCAGCTTGACGATGGTGGACTTGCCCGCCCCCGACGGCCCGACCAGGGCGGTCGTGGTGCCCGCGGGCGTGACGAAGCTGACGTCGTCCAGCCCCGCCGCCCGCGCGTCATGCCGGAAACCGACATGGTCAAACACGATTTCGGCGCCTCGCCCGCTTTCAGGACGCGGCAGATCAATGGCGTCGGGCGCGTCCGCCACCTGCGGCGCCTGACGCGTCACCTTAAGCATCTCCTCCATGTCGATGAAGGATTGGCGGATTTCTCGATACGCAAAGCCCAGAATGTTCAGCGGCGCATAGAGGGAGATCACGATCAGCACCGCCGCCGTCACATCGCCCGGCCCCATGCGCCCGGCCGCGGCCTCGAACCCGGCCATGACCGCCATGACGCCAAGGCCGACGTTCATGATCAGACCCTGGATCAGGTTCAGAGTCGCCAGCGAAGTGTTCGCCTTCAGCGACGCCTTCGCATAGGTCGCAAGGGACGCATCATAGGCCTGCGCCGCACGGCCCTCGGCGCCGAACGACTTGACGGTTTCGTAGTTCAGCAGGGCGTCGACCGACAGGCCCGCCGCCTCGCTGTCGGCGGCGTTCATGGCGCGCCGGTGCTCCAGCCGCCAGTTGGCCATGGAGAAGGTCGCGACCGCATAGACCAGCACCACGGCCACCGCCACGGCGCCGAAGCGCCAGTCGTATTTGCCGCCCAGAACCGCCGCCGCCAGCACCAGCTCCAGCACCGTCGGGCCCAGGTTGAACATCAGGATCCGCAGCAGGAAATCGACCGCGCGCGAGCCCCGGTCCATCACCCGCGACAGAGCGCCGGACCGCTTGGTCTGGTGGAAGTCCAGCGACAGGCTGAGGGCGTGGGCAAAGGTTTCGGCCGCCGTCTTGCGCTGCGCCGCCGCACGCACCGGCGCGAACACCACGTCTGACAACTGCGGCGTCGCCGCCGACAAAAAGCGCACCAGGGCCCAGCCCACGGCGAAGGCGGCGAAGCCCAGCCCCACTGACGCCGCCGGCCCCTGATCCGCTGCAAGATGATTGACCGCCGCGCCCAGGACCAACGGCGCCAGCACGCCCAGCCCCTTGCCCGCCAGGGTCAGCAGGATAGCCCCCGTCACGCGCCACGGCAGTTGCGGCGCGCCCGAACGGGCCACCACGCCGATCAAATTCTTCAGCGCCTCCAGCGTAGGCGGCGCCTCCTGTTGCGCAGGATCCGTCCCGGCGTTCACGGCCTTGCTTGCGAGGTCGCCGCGCCGTCCTGAGCGTTCACCGCGCATTGTCACGTCCCGCCGCCATCATGCCTCCGAGGCGGAACGCGCCCGCCACGTCAATCCAGGCTCGCCACGACGGCGATCAACTCATCCACCGACGCTTCATCCGTCGCCCAGGAGCAGACGAACCGCACAGAACCATCGTCGAATTGATAGCAGGCCCAACCCGCAGCGTTCAGCGCCTGATGCGCCTCGTCCGGCATCCGCACGAAGACGGTGTTCGATTCCACCGGGTGGGCCAGTACGAAGGGCGTCCGCCCCTCGATGCCGTCGGCCAGGCGCTGCGCCATCAGATTGGCGTGGGCGGCCCCCGTCAGCCAATCGCCGGATTCCAGAAGTCCCAGCATCGGCGCAGTCAGCAACCGCCCCTTGGACGCCGTCTGCCCCGCCTGCTTCAGCCGGTTGTCGATCCGGCGCGTCAACGTCTTGTCGAAGATCACCATGGCCTCGACGCAGTGCGCGCCCGCCTTGGCCCCGCCGAACGACAGCACATCGACGCCCAGGCGCGGAATGTCCTTGGGATCAAAGCCCGCCGCCACAGCGTTAGCCAGCCGCGCGCCATCCATGTGCACGCCCAGGCCCGCCCGCTTTGACGGTTCGATCAAGTGGCGAAGTTCTTCTTCGGAATAAACGGCGCCGTATTCGGTCGTTTGCGTCACACTGAGCGCCGCCGGCGGTTGACGATGCCCGACCACCGGCTCTTCCAGCGCGGCGTAGAGCGCGGCGAGGTCGATCTTGCCCGAATAGCCCGGCAGGCCGATCAAGCCGACGCCCTGGCCGAAGAATCCAGGCGCCCCCGTCTCGTCTGTACAGACGTGGGCCGCATGATGCGCCAGCACCGCCTCATAGGGTCGCGCCAACATCGACAGGCCGATGGCGTTGGCCGCAGTGCCGCTGAAGACGAAACGCACCTCGGCGTCGGCGTCCAGCGTCTGGCGGATCAAATCGGCGGCGCGCGCCGAGGTTTCGTCCGCGCCATAAGCCCGCGCAAACCCGGCGTTGGCGGCGACCAAGGCCTGAAGCGCCGAGGGCGCCATGCCCGTCGTATTGTCGGAACCGAAATCAAAACGCACGGCTCATTCTCTCCCTTGGTCCGAGGCCTCGCCCTGGACCGCACTGTCCTGGATCGGGGCCATGACGACCCGCGCGAACTTGGCGTCCTTCGCCGGCACCTCGACTTGGTGCGGGAAGGGAATCTCGATGCCGGCTTCGTCCAGGGCTTCCTTGCCCGACTGCATCAGATCGGCCTGGGTCTGCCACCAGTCGCTAGTGTTCACCCAGGCGTGCAGAGTGATCTCGACCGCGCTGTCCAGCAGGGCCGTCACCCCGGTCCAGGGCGCAGGATCCTTCAGCACCTTGTCGTGAAGCCGCGCCACCGCCGCCAGCACGTCGCGCGCCTCCTTCAGATTCTCGCCGTAGCCGACGGTGAACTTGATCTCGATCCGGCGCGTCCGCTGGCCCGTCAGGTTGATGATGACGTCGCTCAGCACCTTGGAGTTCGGAATGACGATCTTGTGGTTGTTGGCGTTCGTCAGTTGGGTGGTGAACAGGTCCAGCTTCTGCACCGTGCCCGAGGCGCCGCCCACATCGATGACCTCGCCGACGCGATAGGGGCGCAGGACCAGCAGCATCACCCCCGCCGCCACGTTCGACAGCGTGCCCTGCAACGCCAGGCCGACCGCCAGGGAGGCGGCACCCAAAACGGCGATGATGGAGGTCGTCTGCACGCCCAGCCGCTGCAGCACGGCGATCATGCCGATGATGATGACCACCACCCGCACGATCTGAACCATAAAGGCCAGCACCGTCGGATCGCGCCTAACGGCCTTGGTGCGGCCCAGCAGCTTGCGCGCAGCCCCCGACGCCCAGCGCGCCGCCACCAAGGTCAGGGCGAAGATGATCGCCGCCACCGTCAGGTTGATGGCGAAATCGCCCAGCATATCCATGGCCTTGGCCAGGATGGTCGCGTCGACGGTCAACCTCTGCTCGCCAGCGGCCACCACCTGAGCCAGGGGCTCGGCGAGGACGGCAGGGGTATGCAGGAAATTCATGAGCATGAGCCGGGTCTAACGCCTATGCAGCCGATTGGAAGCCCCGCCGGTCAAGCTTTTTCACCGGCGTTGACCCGCCCGCCGCCGCGTTCGATGGCGTCCAGCAGGTCCAGAACGGAGTCCAGGGCGTCGGCCTCCCGCGCTGGCTTGTCCCAGCGGATGCGGCTGACGCGCGGAAAGCGCATGGCCACCCCCGACTTGTGCCGCGTGGAGCGCTGCAATCCCTCGAAGGCGATCTCCAGCACCAGGCCGAAATCACGCTCGGCGCGGACGGCGCGAACAGGGCCGAAGCGATCCGTCGTGTGATCGCGGACGAACTTGTCGATCTGCTTCAACTCTTCGTCGGTGAAGCCGAAATAGGCCTTGCCGACGGGCGTCAGCGTCCCCTCCTCCGTCCAGACCCCGAAGGTGTAGTCAGAGTAGTAGCCGGAGCGTTTGCCATGCCCGCGCTGGGCGTACATCAACACGGCGTCAATGACGTGCGGATCGCGCTTCCACTTGAACCACGGCCCCTTGGGGCGACCCGCCACATAAAGGCTGTCACGACGCTTCAGCATCAACCCTTCGGCGGCGGCGCCCACAGGCGGATCGGCGCGCAAGGCCGCCAGATCGTCCCAATCTGTGAATTCCAGCAGAGGCGACAGGCCCAACCGCTCTCCGTCATGCTCGGCCGCCAGTCGCTCCAACCGCTCCCGCCGCTCGGTCAGGGGCAGTTGGCGCAGATCGGTCGCCCCTTCGGCCAACAAATCATAAGCCAAGATGCCCGCCGGATAGTCCTGAATTAGTCGGGCGCTCGCCGTCTTGCGGTTCAGCCGCTGTTGCAGGTCGCCGAAGGGCGCCACCACTCCGTCGCGGATCACCAGCAGCTCGCCGTCCACCGCTCCCTCAAAGCGCAACCCCGCCGCCACATCGGGAAAGGCGGCTGAAATCTCGTCGCCCGTGCGGGAATAGAGGCGCGTCTGACCGCCCTCGCGCACCGCCTGGACGCGAATGCCGTCCCACTTCCATTCAGCGAAGAAATCAGCGGGGTCCAGGCGCGGCAGGTCCAGCCCTTCGTCCAGAGCCGTCGCCAGCATGACCGGGCGAAACCGGCCGGGCGCATCCGCGCTGGGCTGCTCCGCCAGCCCCTCCACCCAGGCGAACAGATCCTCATAGGGCGGCCTCAGAGCGTGCCAGATTTCCTCAATATCGCCGACGGTGATGGGCGGCAGGCTTTCCGTCGCCTCACGGCCATACGGGCTGGGCGGGTCGATCACGGTCGCCGGACGCATCATGGCCACGGCCGTACGCGCCAGCCGCGCCGACAGACCGACCCGCAACCCGCCGGTCACCAATTTCAGCAAGGCCCAACGCCCCTTGGGCTCAAGCGCGTCCAGCCAACCTTCAATCAGAGACGGCGCTTCCGCGCGATCGGCCCGCATAAGGGCGTCCACCACCTCGCCCAATTCCGGCTCGCGATTGGCGCGGTGCATCGGATCGCGCGGCCAGATCAGCGCCGTCGTCTCCGCCAAGTCGCCGACATAGTCATAGGACCAGCCGAACAAGACCGGGTCCACCCGCGCCTCAACCGCCTTGCGGATCATGGCGGGCTTGGCCGTGGCGAAGCTCAGATCGCCGGTCAACGCCGCCAAGGCCCAGCCACGATCGGGATCCGACGTCGCCTTCAGATAATCGCGTAACAAAATCAGCTTCGCATTGCGCGAAGTCGTCAGCGACAGGCGATCCAACAGTTCAGCGAAGGGACGCAATCGGGCTCCAGCTCTTCAGGCGCCCCCGCACAACGGCCTAGAAGCCATAGGTTTCCCTAGACTTCCGCTTGCCGGATCAAGCGGCCGCCGCCTCGTTGCCCTGCTCCGCAAGGCGACGCAACGCGGCTCGCCCGCCTTGAGCGTGAACCATCAGGGCCGAAAGACTTCGGAAATCGATCGGCTTGTTCAGATAGGCGTCAGCACCCGCCGCCAGACCCGCCTCATGGTCTTCGTTCCGCGCAGAGGCCGACAGGAAGATGATGGGCGTCTCAGCGTTGACGCCCCCGTCTTCGCGGATCAGGCGCGTCGCAGCCAGTCCATCCATAACCGGCATGTTGACGTCCATGATGATCAGATCGAACCGCTGGTCGCGGGCGGCGTCCACCGCTTCCCGCCCATTCTCGGCCATGCTGGTGCGCCATCCCGTGGACGCCATCCAAGCCTCAAGGATCATACGGTTGACGGGGTGATCCTCGACCACCAGCACTTCCATGCCGTCGCCGGCAACGACATCGCCTTCTGCGACGGCCGCGGCCTCGGCGGCGCGCCAGGTCACCACTTCTCCTTCGACGACAAAGGTGAAGGTCGATCCTTCGCCCAGACTCGAGGTCACGGAAATTTCTCCGCCCATGATATTGGCCAGGCGACGCGAAATCGTCAGCCCCAGACCCGTTCCGCCGAACCGGCGCGTCGAGGACGCGTCCACCTGAGTAAAGGGCTGGAACAGTTGATCCATATCGTCGTCGGAAATACCCGAGCCGCTGTCAATCACGACGAACTCAAAGGCCACCCGACGTTCCGAGACACGACGCCCGCGTGTCACGAACCGCACCGTCCCCTGATCCGTGAACTTGACGGCGTTGGACAGAAGGTTCTGTACGACCTGACAGACGCGCAAAGGATCCCCCCGCACCACGGCAGGCACATCGCCCTCGAATTCCGCGACGAAATTCAGGCCCTTCGCTTCAGCCTGTGCTTCGAACGGGCCGACGATGCGACGATGCAAATCCTCCAGATTCACGTCCACCGCTTCGAAATTCATGCGCCCTGCCTCGATCTTCGTCATGTCGAGGATGTCATTCAGCAGGCTCAGCAGATTGTCGCCGGAGTTACGGATAATGGCCAGATACTCACGCTGCGCCCCTTCCAGCCGAGTGGCGCTAAGCAATTGCGCCGCGCCCAACACGCCGTTCATCGGCGTGCGCAACTCGTGGGAGATGACGCCCAGGAAGTTGGATTTCGCCTCATTGGCCGCGTCGGCCTTGTCGCGGGCGGCTTCGAGTTCCTCGATCAGATGAGCCTGATGTTCCTGGAAGGCGCGGATGCGCTCCTCGCGCAGCATGGTCATCGTCACCAGTACGAACAGGCTGGCCGCCGTGAACGGCGCCAAGGCCACAAAGGGCCAGAAGACCGGATCGCCCAGCAGATTGACGGCGATGATCGCAGCCGCCGCGCCATAAGGGGAGGAGATCAAAATAGCCTGTCGCGGCGAATTCCGCAGTTGGGCGAAGACCAGCACATAGCCCGACATCAAAAAGGCGATAGCCAGTTCACGCCCGAACATCGACGACGAGAACCAGGCCAGCAGCGGCGCCACGGCCCAGACCGCCGTGGTGGCCGTGGCCACAGCCGGGAACACCAGGCCCCAGCCGCTGCCTGCTCTTTGGCTGACTCGCTTTTCGACTTCCCCGCGCAGGGCGCCCGCCGCCAGGGTGGCCACGAACCAAACCAGACCGTGCGCCAGGCCGACCGTCGCGATCAAGCCCAGCGCCCAGCTGACGATGATGAGATAGCGCAGATAGTGAGTCTGCAGGATGGCGGTCAGGGCCTGGGCCGCTTCGCCCGGCGCTTGCGCCCCTTCCATCCCCTTTGTGAACCCGTCAGATCCAACCATCGCGACGCCCCCGCCCGCTGCAAAATGCTTCGGGTGCGGACGCTAAGGGGAAAGGTTCTAAGACGATATGAATGCGGATAACTACGTAATCCGAATTTCTTGCACGTCTGTGGGTATCAAGATTGAGCTTCCTGCGGCGTCTGCGCCCGGATCGAAAGCGCGTGAACAGGCCCGGCCAGCTCCGCCTTCAACACCGCGTTGATCGCCCGTTGGCGCTGCACGCGATTTTGCCCCGTGAAGGCCTCTGAAACGATAGTCAGCTGAAAATGGCTCTCGCCGTTGTCGCGGCCGTCAATTCCGCCCTCGTGGTGATGACCGGCGTGTTTCCAGCTGTCGTCTTCCAGATCCAGACGCACCGGAGCGAAGGCCGCAGTCAGTTTTTCGCGCATAACCGTCGCGATCGGGCCGTCAGACATGGGAACTCCTTGAAGCTGTCCAATTCGGCCTTACACTTCGGGCGATGTCTGCGTCTTTTCAATACAAGCCTCGCTTCACCGACATTCGGGTGAAGCCGCCGCGTCCCGACGAGGAACAGGAAGCGGCGGAGGATGTCCTGCGTCTCAAGCCGGGCGAGAAACCCTGCGACTGGGCCGACTGCACGCGTCCGGCCACGGCGCGCGCGCCGAAGTCGCGTGAGCAACTCAACGAGTTCTACAACTTCTGCCAAGTGCACGCGGGCCAGTACAACAAGAGCTGGAACTTCTACGCGGGCATGAACGAGGGCCAGATTCGCGCCGCTCAGGAAAACGAGGCCATGACCGGCGGCCGCCCCACCTGGCAGATGAAGGCGGGCCCGCAGACGCGCGAGGCCGCCGCCTTCGCTGCGAAGTTCGGCACGGCCAATAACTCAGGCGCCGGTTCGTGGCGCGACAGCTTCGGCCTGTTCGGTCGCAGGGTGAACGGCGACGCCCCCGTCCAGAACGATCCCCATCATGGAATGGGACGCCTTGAACGCACCGCCCTGGCCGACCTTGGCCTGGAGCCCGGCGCCGACAAGGCGGCCATTAAGGCTCGCTATCACGAGATGCTCAAGCGCTTTCACCCCGACACCAACGGCGGCGACCGTGGCGCGGAAGCCAAGCTTCAGAGCGTCATCAAGGCCTGGAAAACCTTGAAAAAGGCCGGGCACGCCTGAGCGATCGCAACAGACCGCCTTCACCCGGCAAGGCGTCAACGCGGATCATGGCCTGACCGACGGCCGAGGAATCCCAGATTTCCGCAAAGACCTCGGCCCCGGATTCGTCCAGCATCATGCGCTGTGTTTCCTGAATCGCCTCGGTGAAGCTGTCGGCCTCCAAGGGGAACATCTGGGGCGTCCTTCCGGGCGCATCATAAACATAGCAAAAATATTGCGTGTGCGTTTCCATGTCCTCTCCCCCGACGGGAGCGATGCCCAATTATTAACACCCTCTTGCCGATTTCCCGAATCACAGAACCGTTGTTTCTGACGGGCGTTGCCTCCGTGTCATTCCCCATTTGATCCCCAGGCTGGGGATAAGGAGTCCACAGATGGAAGTCTTGTACCGCGCCCACGCCACAGCCTCTGGCGGAGGTCGCGACGAAGGCCGATCGGCCACTGACGACGGCAAGATCGACGTGCGCCTGTCCGTTCCCACCGAAATGGGCGGCAAGGGCGGCGATGGAACCAACCCAGAGCAGCTTTTCGCCACGGGTTACGCCGCTTGTTACCTCGGCGCCCTGCGGCTGGTCTCAGGCAAGGCGGGCACGCCGGTCGGCCCCGACACCAAGGTCGCGGCCGGGATCGGTTTCGGCCAGAACACGCGCGGCGAAGGCTTCAATCTCGACGTGACCCTGCGGGTGTCGGGCCATGGCCTGGATCGCGCGGTGATCGACGACCTGATCCAGAAGGCGCACCAGGTCTGCCCCTATTCCAACGCCACGCGCGGCAACGTCGACGTGGACCTGTCGGCGGAATAGAGCGACCGGCCCAGGGCGAATAATCCATCCGGCCCCTCGCGCGTGTTGAGCCGCGCGCGCGAGGGCGCTAGGTGGATGGCCATGACCTCTCCGCTCGACGCCTCCCCCGATCCGCTCGTCATCCTTGAACCGCACCGCAAGGTCACGCTGAAGGAAGCGTTCGGCATCGACTCCGACATGGTCGTGCCCGCCTTCGAAACGCGCGACAGCCACGTGCCCGAGATCGACGAATCCTATCGCTTCGATCCCCAGACGACGCTCGCCATCTGCGCGGGCTTCGCCTACGACCGCCGCGTGATGGTTCAGGGCTATCACGGCACCGGCAAGTCGACCCACATCGAGCAGGTCGCCGCCCGCCTGAACTGGCCCATGGTTCGCGTCAACCTGGACGCCCACGTCAGCCGCATCGACCTGATCGGCAAGGACGCCATCGTCCTGAAGGAAGGCAAGCAGATCACCGAATTCCGCGAGGGCATCCTGCCCTGGGCGCTGCAGCGCCCGGTCGCCCTGGTGTTCGACGAATATGACGCGGGCCGCCCCGACGTCATGTTCGTCATCCAGCGGGTACTGGAGGCGCAGGGCCGCCTGACCCTGCTGGACCAGAACCGCGTCATCCGCCCGAACAAGTGGTTCCGCCTGTTCGCCACCTCGAACACGGTCGGCCTAGGCGACACCACGGGCCTGTACCACGGCGCCCAGCAGATCAACCAGGCGCAGTTGGACCGCTGGAACATCGTCACGACGCTCAACTATCTCGACCACGACGTCGAGGCCGAAATCGTCGCCGCCAAGGTGCCGGAGTGGAACGACGCCGAGGGCAAGCGCCGCATCGCCGCCATGGTCCGCGTCGCTGACATGACCCGCAACGCCTTCATGAACGGCGACATCTCGACGGTCATGTCGCCCCGCACGGTCATCACCTGGGCCCAGAACGCCATCATCTTCGACGGCGACGTGGCCCTGAGCTTCCGCCTGACCTTCCTGAACAAGTGCGACGAGCTGGAGCGGCCGACCATCGCCGAATTCTATCAGCGCGCCTTCGGCGAAGACCTGCCGGAATCCGCCACCCGGGTGAAGATCGGCTAAAGGGTTCCCCCTCGCGCAATTGAGAAGGCCGCCTTCCCGATCCGGAAGGCGGCCTTTTTCTTAGCGAAGTCCCGAGACGAACATCCTCGGACGTGAACGCCGCACCAGCCACAGGTTCACCGTGGCCGTCGCCAGCACCAGCGCCGCCACAGCCTGGTGCAGCACGCCGAGCGTCACCGGCACGGCATGGATAAGCGTCAGGACGCCCAGTCCCGCCTGCAGCCACAGCGCGCCCGCCAGAACCAGGGCCGAAGCGCCTAGCCCCTCGCCTAAACGCCCGCGCAGAGCCTGGACCGCATAGAAGGTACCCGCGAACAGCAGCAGATAGGCGCCGATCCGGTGGTTCAACTGCACCAGCCCTTGATCGTGCAGGAAGGCCAGCGCCCCCTGCCCCCACTCGACCGGCGGGAACAGGGCGCCGTTCATCATCGGCCAGTCGGTGTAGATCATGCCCGCCTTGGCCCCGGCCACCAGACCGCCGAGCAGGCACTGGAAGAAGACGCCGCCCAGCAGCAGGCCCGCGCCCCAGCTCCAGCCGCGCGGCGCGCGCGTGAAGTCCGAACCCGACCAGGCCTCTAGCCCCGTCCAGATCAGGCCGGCGAAGATCAGAAAGGCCAGGCCCAGGTGGGTCGTCAGCCGCTCCGGGGCCACATCGATGCGCTCAGCCAGGCCGCTGGACACCATCCACCAGCCGATCAGCCCCTGCAGGCCGCCCAGGGCCAGCAGGATCGCACAGCGTCCGATCAGACGACGCGGCATGGCGCGGAAGGCCAGGAACAGGACGAAGGGCACGGCGAAGACCACGCCGATCAGCCGCCCCAGCAAACGGTGCGCCCATTCCCACCAGAAGATGTACTGGAACTCGGCCATGCTCATGCCGGCGTTGACCTCGACGTACTGAGGAATGGCCTTGTACTTGTCGAACGCCTCGACCCAGTCGGCGTGGTTCATCGGCGGCAGGGCGCCCATGATGGGTTTCCATTCCGTGATCGACAGGCCCGAGCCGGTCAGTCGCGTCGCGCCCCCGACCACCACCATCGCGAACACCAAGGTCGCGCAGAAAAACAGCCACAGCGCCACCGCGCGGCTGTGGTCCAATTCACCAAAACGCTTCATTCGACGCCTGCCGTTCGCCCCGATATGCTTGCCGCCTCTTTCACAGGCGGCGGAACCGAGGGATATGCCCCTCCCGCGAGGCAAGATCGAGTCGGTTTCTACGCCAAAGCGTCGCACAACATTCAAGGGGAGCGCCAAGCGGTGCAATATGTCGAGATCGCCATCGCCTTGGCCGGGGCCCTGGGCCTGGCCTGGATCGCCGACCTGCTGACCGGGCGGCGCGGCCTGGGCGGGACCATTCTGGTCGCCCTGGTCAGCGGCGCCTGCGGCGCCTTCCTGGCCGTGCGGGTGTTCGCCGTGGCCACTCTGTCCGACTGGGAATGGCTGCCCTGGGCCTTTGCCGCCGTTGTCCTGGGCCTGGTCGCCTTCTTCCTGTTCCGGAGCAAGCGCTGATGCCTCCTCGCGCCCGCCGCTTCGTCGCCACCCTGGCCGTCGTCTTTTTCCTGGCTTTCTGGGTGTGGGGCGCCGTGACCCTTCATGACCATCTGCCGGACGCCTGGTGGATCGACCTGATCTTCTTCGCCGTGGCGGGGATCGGCTGGGGCGTGCCGCTCATTCCTCTGCTGCGCTGGGCCGAGCGTGAGCCTAAATAGGCTTTGGCTTCAGCGGTCGTCGGGAGAAGAGAGCATGCCTCACAGGGAAACCCACCGGGTCGAGCGCATAGGCTGGCTCAGAGCGGCGGTGCTCGGCGCCAATGACGGCTTGGTCTCGACCGCGAGCCTGATCGTAGGGGTGGCGGCAGCGGCGTCCAGCCAAGGCGCAGTTCTGATCGCGGGGGTCGCGGGTCTGGCCGCCGGCGCCATGTCCATGGCCGCAGGCGAATACGTCTCAGTCAGTTCCCAGTCCGACACTGAAAAGGCCGATCTCGCACGCGAAACTTCCGAACTGGCCAGGGATCACGAGGCCGAGGTGCGGGAATTGGCCGGGATCTACGCCGCTCGCGGCGTCACGCCCGATCTGGCGACAGAGGTCGCGAAACAGATGATGGCGCACGACGCTCTCGGCGCCCACGCCCGCGATGAGTTGGGCATATCCGAAATCACCACCGCCCGTCCTATCCAGGCGGCGATCACTTCGGCCGTGACCTTCTCGGCCGGAGCCGCCCTGCCCCTGGTCGTGGCCGCCTTGGCGCCCTTGGCCGGTCTGGCTCTATGGGTCGCAGGATCGGCGTTGCTAGGCCTGGCTCTGCTAGGAGCCTTGGGCGCAAAGGCCGGAGGCGCGCCCATCGGCCCCTCAGTCGCGCGCGTGGTCTTCTGGGGCGCGCTCGCCATGGGCATAACGGCAGGCGTCGGTCGCCTGTTCGGCGTCGTCGCCTAAATCCACGCCACAGTTCTCGAACGGCGCCGCACCCTCTACTTGCTTAAGCCTGCAAGGCGGCCCTTCAACGGCGATGGGCGCCTTGGCGGCCGATCCGTTCGCATGAACCCGTTCAAGGTCGCTCGCGCAAATAGAGATACAGCGGCAGGGAAAGCGAGAGCCCGACCAGGCAACTCGCTGGGAGCACCAGCCACCAGCGGCTGACATGGTTTCTGGACGCATCCCGCCAGGACCACACCAGGAAGACCGCTATCGAGATCAGGACGTCCGCGGAAAACCCGCCGGCGGCGCCGTTCGCGAACAGGGACTTCAAGAACAACAGAACATCCGGCCCGTTCTCGAAAAAGAACGCGCCGAAGAACAGCCAAGGGACGATGGCGCCGATCACAGCCATGGCCAGATAGAAACGTCTGACGGTCACATCGCTCTCCCTTGCAATCAGAAGCGTCACCTTAGCGTCAAACGGCCCTTCGAACCAGTCAGCATGTACGGGAACGCAATGCGGGAGAGGCCTAGTATTTCCGCAAAGATGACGCCGCGCCGCGTGAGATGATTACATGCGGCGCCTCAAGACGAGAGGCGAAGCCCCAGGCCCGGCGATCCCAACCGCTGCACAACGTTCGTCGGGCCTGCCATCCCCGCGCCACGCCGTTTTTGGCGCGTAGACCGATAGATTCGGGCAGAAATTTGGCGCCTATGCAGTGCCGAAATGGAACCCAATTCTTAACAAACGGTTAACGCCAATGCCGACAGACTCAGGGATCATGAAATCTCCCCTGTCACGCGAATACAGTATGCAGGTAGCGTTGTTCAAGCAATTGTAAACAACCATCAAGGCTGAAGGCGATGACAGACGATCGCTTTTCTTATGCGCCGCAGAACGACGCCAAAACCACCAAGCGGATCGCCGTATCAGGCGGTGCCGGTTTTCTGGGATCGCATCTATGCGGGCGACTGGTTGACGCCGGCCATCATGTGACCTGCATTGATAATTTCCATACGGGTCGGCACGCGAACGTCGCTCATCTGATGAGTTCGGATCGCTTCCACCTGGTGGCGCAGGACATCAATGAGCCGCTGGACGACGCGCTGGGCCGCTTCGATCAGATCTACAATCTGGCCTGCCCCGCCTCCCCGGTTCACTACCAATATGATCGGGTGAAGACGGCCATGACCTGCTCGATCGGCACGCTGAACCTGCTGAAGCGTGCGGCGGCGGACGGCGCACGCTTCTTTCAGGCCTCGACCTCGGAAATCTATGGCGACCCGGAAATCCACCCGCAGGTGGAGAGCTATCGCGGCAACGTCAACACAGTGGGCCCTCGCTCCTGCTACGACGAAGGCAAGCGGTTCGCCGAGACCCTGGTGACGGACTTCGGCCAGCAGCACGGCCTGACCACGCGGATCGTCCGCATCTTCAACACCTATGGACCGCGAATGCACCCCGACGACGGGCGGGTGGTGTCGAACTTCATCGTCCAGGCTCTGGTCGGCAACGACATCACCATCTACGGCACGGGCGAGCAGACGCGCTCCTTCTGCTTCGTTGACGACCTGATCGAAGGGTTCGTCCGCCTGATGGACACGGACGAGGATATCGACGGACCGGTCAACATCGGCAATCCGAGCGAGATCACGGTCAATGAGCTGGCTCATCAGGTCATCGCCCTGGCAGGGTCGCGCTCGCGATTGGTCTATCACCCGCTGCCGATCGACGATCCGCGCCGTCGCAAGCCCGACATCTCCAGGGCGCTGACCCACCTGCACTGGTCGCCCCAGGTGCCGCTGCAGGACGGGCTCAAACAGACCATCGCCTATTTCACCGCCGAGCTTCAGGGCGAGAGGGTCGCCCAGCGCGGCGCCGCCGCGTCGTGAGACGGCGGACCGACGAAACACCACGGGACAGAGCAACCACCACCGACTTATTGGGCAAAATAACTGGGCGAGCGGCGTGATGAACACTCAAGATCCGAACTGGGCGACCCTGCTGGTCTGGTTGTTCGCTCTTTCCCAGATCCTCTATCTCGGCAGCTTCCTGCTGGAGATGTACTTCCGCTCGCTGCGCGTCGAGCGCGTGGACATGAGCGAGCCCCTGCCGGCCAGCGAGGCGGACTATCCCTTTATCGTCCTGCTGTATCCCGTGCTGCGGGAGCTGGAGAGCACGATGGAGACGACGTTCACGTCTCTGGCCAAGCTGGACTACCCCGCCGACCGCTATCGCGTCCTGGCCATCCCCAACAGCAACGACGCCGAGACCATCGCCAGCCTGCAGCGGCTGAGCCGGGCCTATCCCTTCGTCGAGATCCTGGCGGTGCCGCCGACCAGCGACGCCAGCTGGGACATGGTGTGGAACGCCTGGGACCGGAATCCGAAGGCCTATTGGTGGCACAGCGGCAAGCGCGCCGGGGTCAAGGATCTGCCGCCCAAGAAGACGCGCCAGCTGATCTACGCCACCTATCATGTAGCCGAGACCTATAAGGACAAGAGCGGGCTGACGATCGACTACATCGACGCCGACAGCTGCCCGCCGGCCGACCACTTCAAGGCGGCCGCCATCGGTCTTCGCCGGTTCGACGTGCTGCAGGCCCGCAATGTGGCGGGCAATCTGAACGCCAGCCTGGCCGCCGCCTTCCACGCCTTCGACCACATGACGTGGGACGGCGCCAAATACGGCCACCTGTCCGATCCGAAGCAACCCTACTGGGTGCTGGGCAAGGGCCTGTTCTTCAAGGTCGACGACCTGATCGAACTGGGAAGCTTCCACCCCTGGATCGCCATCGAAGACCCCGAGGTCGGCCAGCGCTTCTGGAAGAACGGCCGGACGCTGGGCATCATCGAAGGCTCGCTGATCGAAGAGGTGCCCGAGACCTTCCGCGAAGGGATCACCCAGAGGAAACGCTGGGTCGCCGGCTTCTTCCAGAGCCTGACGACGCCGCTGAAGGAGATGGACTTCAGCTTCGGCGAACGGGTCCGCGTGTGGATGAACTTCCTGCCCTGCATGTCCATGTGGGTGAACACCCTGGGCATCCCCCTGGGCGTCTGGGCGGCCTGGCGGTTCTTTCAGGGCGACGATTTCCTGCCGCTGTGGCTGGTGATCCTGTCGATCTTCAACATCGTCGCCTTCTCGATCCTGATGATCGGCCTCTACATCAAGACGTGGCGGCGGACCGACCTGGTGCTGGACGGCGCAGGCGCGCGCATCGGCTACATGCTGATGGTCAATCCGATCTTCATCATGGTCTGGTGGTGCGTCTGGATCATCCCGCTGACGCTGGGCTTCGTCATGTATGTGCGGGACAGCGGCCTGGCCTGGCAACGAACCGAGAAGATCGACGCCAACAACACCCTCGTCCGCACCAAGCTGGATGAGTTCGGCGCCCTTCGTCATCACCAGCACTAAGCAGACGGTCATGGACAAGCACATTCTCATCACCGGCGGGGCGGGCTTCATCGGCTCGCACCTGGTCGACGCCATGCTGGCGCGCGGCTATCGCGTGACGGTCCTGGACAGTCTGTCGCCCCAGGTTCACGGCGACGCCGAAATGGATGCGGACGGGTGGCCCGTCTACCTCGACGCACGGGCGCGCCGCATCAAGGGCGACCTGTTGGAAGACGGGGTGTTCGAGGCGGCGCTGAACGGCGTGACCCACCTGGCCCACCTCGCCGCCTCGGTCGGCGTGGGTCAGAGCATGACCAACATCGTCGACTACACCCGCAACAACGTCATGGCGGCGGCCGTCATGCTGGAGACCCTGTCCCAGCGCCCGCACACGGTCGAGCGGATCGCCGTCGCCTCGTCCATGTCGATCTATGGCGAGGGGGACTACGTCCGTCCTTCGACCGGCGCCCATGTGACCACCGACATCCGCCCGCACGCCCAGCTGGAGGCGCGTCATTGGGATCTGATGGTCGACGGCGAACCGCTGGAGCCCTGCCCCACGCCGGAAGAGAAGCTGCTGCAGCCCAACTCCATCTATGCGGTGAACAAGCGCGACCATGAGGAGATGTTCCTGTCGGTCGGCCGGGCCCTGCGCATCCCCACCGTGGCCCTGCGGCTGTTCAACGCCTATGGCTCGCGCCAGGCCCTGAGCAATCCCTATACGGGCGTGGCGGCCATCTTCATCTCGCGGCTGATGAACGATCAGCCGCCGCTGGTGTTCGAGGACGGGCGGCAGATGCGCGACTTCGTCCATGTGCAGGATGTGGCCGAGGCCTTCGCCACGGTGCTGGATGACGACCGCGAGATTTGGGACGTGTTCAATGTCGGCAGCGGCGCGCCTGTCTCCATCAACGAGATCGCAGGCGTCCTGGCACGGCTGCTGGGCAAGAACATCGCACCGGAAGTGCTGAACCGTTATCGGGTCGGGGATATCCGTCACTGCTTCGGCGACATCTCCAAGATCGAGCGCACCTTCGGCTTCACGCCTCGGCGGTCGATGGACGAGGGCATGGAGGAGTTGATTTCCTGGGTGTCGCACACCCGCGCCCCCATTGACCGAAGCGCAGAAAGTCTGGAACAACTGTCCAGGGGAAGGTTGGTCGTCTGACAGATTTCCCGCCTGTTCTGTATGCGTTTTGTAGTGTCTCCGCCGGCGTCGCCAGCATCTGGCGCGTTCGATACTTCGCAAGGAACTGACCCATGCCTCACCGTCGACGCCCGATGACTTCCCTGGCCGCACCAGCGGCGGCGGCCCTCGTCTGCGCGGGCGTCGCCTGGGTCGGGCCGGCCTCGGCGCAAAGCGATGTGACCGTGTTCGCGGGCGGCCAGTTGGACGTCGCCGACAGCGCCTATGCCGGAGCGACGATCGGCCTGCCCGGCTCGGTCGATTCGAAGGGTTTTGCGGTGCGCGGCTCGGTCTACACCGGCAGCTACGACTACAACTCGGGTCCGAATGAGATCGCCGCCGACTTCACCGGCGCCCAGGCGGAGCTGATCTATCGTTTCGGCAACGGCCCGACCTGGGGCAGCGTCGGCATCGGCTATCGCTATGTCGATACCGACCTCAGCCCCGCCGATCCCGGCAATCGGCGCGACGGCGGCCAGGGCGGCGTCATCGTCTCCCTGGACGGCGGCCATGTCTCCGGCCCCTGGCGGGTCGACTGGTACGGCTCCTACGGTTTCGAACTGGACGATTACAACGCCCTGGCCAGCCTGACCCATCAGGTCGGCTCATCCGGCCGCGTGCGCCTGGGCATGGAGGTCGCGGCCGAAGGCGACACCAACTACAACGCCTATCACATCGGTCCCGTGGCCGGGTTCAAGCTGAACGACAAGTCAGAAATCCAAGTTTCTGTGGGCCTGAGCGACGGCGATCAACGCAGTTCGCAGGCCTATGTTCGGCTCGGTTTCTATCGAAGCTTCTAGAACGAAGAGCCGGAAGAGCGAACGATTACCGGCTCAGCTCATGGAAACACCGTTTTCGCGCCCAACTTCCCGTCCCTGACGCCTCTTAAGATTGCGCCTTAACGAGAAGTTAGGCGTAGTAAGGCAGCCTTCTCGCGTTCCTGAGGAGGTGCAGCCGAATGCTGCCGCGACCCACCAGACGAGCCTTCATCGGCGCCGCCGCGCTTGCGCCCGCCCTTGGACTGGCGGCGTGGCGTCCTGTGCGCGAAGGCCTTCCGCTGGATCCTCCGCCTGTGAAGACCGCCACCCTCGCCGACGCCGCCAGCGCGCAGGGCCGATATTTCGGCGCCGCCGTCCGAGCCGAACAACTGCGTCAGAACGCCGAACTGCGCGGCGCGGTCCTGCGCGACTGTCAGGTGCTGACGCCTGAAATCCATCTGAAGTGGAACTCCCTGGAATGGCGCAAGGGCGAGTTCAACTTCGCCCCGGTCGACGATCTGCTCGACTTCTCGCAAAGCCACGGCATGCAGGTGCGCGGCCACACCCTGCTGTGGGATCAGGGCACGCCCGACTGGGCCAGGCAGGAGATGCTGCGGCGTCGAGACTGGTCGCTGATGTCCGGGCACCTGGAGCGCGTGCTCAAGCGATACGGCGACCGCATCGCCGACTGGGACGTCATCAACGAGCCGATCGACACCCAGGGCGGGGCGGGCGGCCTGAGACGCAACGTCTTCCACCGCGCCTTCGGCCCGACCTATATCGAGCGCGTGCTGGAAGAGGCGCGCGCGCTCGCGCCCAAGGCTCATCTGGTCGTCAACGACTACGGTTTTGAATACGACAATCCCGTGGACCAGGCCCGGCGCAAGGCCATTGTCGCGCTGGCGCGACGGCTGCGCGCCTCGGGCACGCCGCTGAACGGCATCGGCGTTCAGGCGCACCTAGACCTGTCCAAGGGACCGCTGGCGGCCGACGGCCTGCGCGACATGACGCAGCAGTTGGTCGATCTGGGGCTGGAGATCACGATCACCGAACTGGACGTGAAGGAATCCAGCTTCCACGGCACGGCGGCCGCGCGCGATCAGAAGGTCGCCGATGAGACGCGCCGCTATCTAGAGACCATGCTGGCCTTCACCCAGGTCCGCGGCGTCGTCACCTGGGGCCTGAGCGATCGCCACTCCTGGCTGTCCGAGCCCCCGCAACGTCAGTATGCGGACGCTCCGCCGAACCGCGGCCTGCCTTATGACGTCGATTACCGGCCCAAACCGATGTACCACGCCCTATCTGAGGCGTTGCGCCTGAGCGCCTAGCTCCCAACCTTTACTTTTGCTGCATTTTCAGGCCAGGAAACGGGCACCCTTTCCGCTTATCCCGCGTTAGGGACGCAGTGATAGGGGGTTGGATTTGCGGAAGCTCGCCAAAACAATCGATCTGGTGGCGGCGTTCGACTCCTCTCCCAACCCCTATATGCTGCTGGATCGCGACCTGCGTTTCGCCGGCATGAACCAGGCCTATCTGGACGTCACTCAACGCCGACGCGACGACCTGATCGGCCATCACGTCATGGAAATGTTCGCGCCGGGCGACGCTCCCGACAGCGAAGAGGAAAGCCGCCGGCTGCGCGCCTCTTTCGACAAGGTGTTGGCCACGGGCGAACCGGATCATCTGGCGGTCCTGCACTATCCCGTTCTCACGCCCGGCCCCGACGGAGAGCCGGTCTTCGATGATCGGTTCTGGAGCTGCACCCATACGCCGATCAAAAATGAAGACGGTCAGGTCACGCATATCCTGCAGCACACCAGCGATGTGACCGAGCTTCTACGTCTGCGCCAAAAGACGGTCGACGGGGCGGGCCAGTCATCCGCTCTGGACGCCATGGTGGGCGATGAGGTGTTCCGACGGGCCGTGAAGATCGAAGCTAACAACCAGCGCCTCGAAGCCGAACGCAAGCAGCTCACCGACATGCTGATGAATGCGCCGGGCTTCGTCGCGGTGCTGAACGGCCCCGACCACATGATCCAGTTCTGCAATGAAGCCTGCTATCGACTGGTCAGCCATCGCGACATTCTGGGCCAGCCGGTACGCGACGCCCTGCCCGAACTGAGCGACCAGGGCCATCTGGATTTCCTCAACGACGTCTATGAGACGGGCGAGCCGGTTTATGGCCGCCAGCGCGCCTTCGCCCTGCGGCACGCGCAGGACGGTCCGCTGGACCATCGCTACATCGACTTCGCCTATCAGCCCATTCGCGGCGACGAGGGAAAGATCGTCGGCATCTTCGTCCAGGGCCACGACGTGACCGACGTGGTGCTGGCCGCCGAGCGCCAGAAGCTGATGATCGACGAGCTGAACCACCGGGTGAAGAACACCCTGGCTACGGTCCAGTCCATCGCCATGCAGACCGCGCGCACGCACCAGGATCCCAGCTCCTTCGCCGCCGCCTTCCAGTCTCGCATCCTGGCCCTGTCGCACACCCACGACCTGCTGACCCGCAGCCATTGGGAAGGCGCCGACCTGCGCGCCGTGCTGGAGCACGAGACCCAGGCCCACGGCATCGGGCGACTGACCATGAACGGGCCGCACGTCGCCCTGTCGCCGGCGCGCGCGGTGTCGCTGGGCATGATCTTCCACGAGCTGGCCACCAACGCCGCCAAATACGGCGCCCTGGCCTGCGGCGACGGCCGCGTCATGGTCGACTGGGCCATCAGCGACCAGAAGTCGCCGCGCCTGCACATCACCTGGCGCGAAGCCGGCGGCGAACCCATCCCCGAGCCGGAACGGCGCGGTTTCGGCACCCGCCTGATCGAGCGCAACGTGCGCCATGACCTGCATGGGACGGTGCAGCTCTCCTATCCGCCCGAAGGCTTCTGCGCCGAGATCAGCCTGCCCCTAGAAACGGAAACCCTATGACCGACGTGCTTTCAGGCCGCCGCGTGCTGATCGTCGAGGACGAGTCCCTGGTCGCCATGCTGCTGGAGACCATTCTCAGCGACATGGGATGCACCGTCATCGGCCCAGAATCGAATGTCGGCGACGGCCTGCGCGTCGTGACCGGCGAGACCGATCTCGACGCCGCCCTGCTGGACGTCAATGTGGCGGGCCAGGAGGTGTTTCCCATCGCCGAGGCGCTGAAGGCGCGGGGCGTCCCCTTCGTCTTCTCGACCGGCTATGGCGAAAGCGGACTGCCCGAGCACTGGCGCGGCAATCCCACGGTGCAGAAGCCCTTCACCGACGCCGCCATCCGCGACGCCCTGATGGCCGCTTTGAACATGAGCATGGCCTGACTGCGGCCGCCCAAAGCTCATTCAGGCGGCCGCGGCTGCATGAGCGTCTTCCCAGGCCTTGAGGCGACGCAGCACGTCCGCCTCGATGTCGGCGTAGAACAGGTTGTAGGCCGGGATCCGGCGCTGATCGGCCCAAGACACCGGCGTGCGGAAGGATTCCGAGCTCAGGCGCGAGCGCCACAGGATGCCCTCCCGGCATTCGGCCGCGACCAGGCGGCGCTGAAATGCGGGCCGCGCGCCCCATTCCAGATTGGTGGCGTTGGTGGCGCCTCGGCTCTCACGCGCCTCGGACACGGGCGCGTCGACTGATCCTGTCACCGGGTTGACGCAGGCGATGGGCGCGTCCGCGGCCTCGACCAGGGCGCCGCGATCGTTCCAGGTCAGGGCGCGGCGAATGACCCGCTTGGCCTCGCCCTCGCCGTTCTCCTCGACCGCGCGCCAGGACAGGGCGCAGCCGGTTTCATCGTCTGTGCGGCACAAGGGCGTGTGGGTGAAACGGCTGACCGGCGTCACACCCTCGACGAGATAGGCGGCGACCAGACGCGCCTTGAGCGAAGCGTCCCTGGCCACCTGATCATGCAGCAGACGGTCGACTAGATCAGCGCCCTGCTCCACCCCGACCAGAACGATCGGACCGTCCGGTCGCAACGCCAGCCAGCGGTCGAAGGCGGCCTCGATGTCGCCATAGGCGAAAGCCCGCGCTTCGCGCGCGTCCTCGCGCAGCGTCAGGCGGCTGTAGAGGCTGGCCTGGCGATACAGGGGCGCGCTGACGTCGCCTGCCGAGGCGAACGGCCCGGCGTAGTTGGGTAGGACGACGGTCCGCAGTTTGGTCAGGGCGCGGCGGTCGTCGATGGCCCCGTTCCAGTCGCTGCCGCCGTCGTAGGTGGTGGAGTGGACGAAGAAGACATGGGCCGCCCCCGCGCCCGGCGCACGGGCGTTCAGCAGCGCCCAGGCGCTCTTATCGTCATAGTCGGGCGCGGCCGGGGGCTCATAGGTCTGGAACGGAATCTGAGGGTCCAACCCCGCGCGCAAAATGTCGCCGCGCCACACGGCCACCGCCGCCGTCAGCAACAGGACGAGCGCGAAGCCCGTGTAGCCGACCCACTGTCGAAAGGTCAGCTTGGAGCGCATCAGCGGTACGGGTCCGGCTGGGCCAGGAAGTCCTGGACGTAACGGCGCACGCCTTCCTCCAGCGGCGTCGACTGGCCGCCGTAGCCGAGGGCGCGGATGCGATCCATGCTGGCCTCGGTGAAGTACTGATAGCGATCGCGGATCGCCTCGGGCATGTCGCTATAGGCGATGGACGGCTCCTTGCCCGCCGCCGCGAAGGTGGCGCGGGCCAGATCGGCGAAGGAACGCGCCTGACCCGATCCGGCGTTGAATACGCCCGAGACAGCCTCGTTCTCCAGCAGCCACAGGATAATGCCGACCACGTCGTCGACAAAGACGAAGTCGCGCAGCTGGCCGCCGTCGGGATAGTTCGGGTTGTGCGAGCGGAACAGGCTGACCGTCTCGCCCGCCTGAACCTTGGGCCAGATCTGGGCGACGACCGACTTCATGCCGCCCTTGTGGCCCTCGTTCGGGCCATAGACGTTGAAGAACTTCAGCCCGGCCCACTGGGGCGGCGCCTCGTCGCGATCGGCCTGACGCACGGCATACTGGTCGAACAGATATTTCGAATAGCCATAGGCGTTTAGCGGGCGCAGCGCATTCAGGCTCTCAGGATCGTCGCGATCCTCGAACCCGGCCTCGCCGTCGCCGTAGGTGGCCGCCGAGGAGGCGTAGATCATCCGCACGTTACGCACCGCGCACCAGTCCCAGATGTCGCGCGACAGGCTGAAGTTGGTGCGCAGGATCAGGTCGGCGTCCGGCTCGGTCGTCGAGGAGATGGCGCCCATGTGAATCACCGCCTCGATGCGCTCGGCGTGACGCTCCAGCTGGTCGAACAGCTCTTCGGGCGCCCACAGGTCGGCGATGGGGTGTTTGGCGATGTTCTTCCACTTGGCGAGGTCGGCCGTCTCCAGCCGGTCACAGACGACCACGTCCCAAGCGCCGCTCTCGCACAGGCGGGCGACGATGTTGGAGCCGATGAAGCCCGCGCCGCCGGTCACAACGATCATGCGAGGCGTCATTCAGGAGCTCCAGTCATCTTCTCGATCGTCTTCGTCGTGGAATAGCCGTCGGCGAAGTCGGCCAGACGGACCTCGCCGCCCCAGCTTTCGACCTCGGCGGCGCCGACGACCTTGTCCTTGGTGTAGTCCGAGCCCTTGATCAACACATCGGGTTTCAGCCGCTCGATCAGGGTGATGGGCGTCGGGTCGTCGAAGGCGGTAACGCGGTCGACGCTGGCCAGACCGCCGATGACGGCGGCGCGGCTGTCCAGATCATTGACGGGGCGTCCCTCCCCCTTCAGGCGCCGCACCGAGGCGTCAGTGTTCAGCGCCACGACCAGCCGGTCGCACCAGCCGCGCGCCTGGCTCAGATAGGCGACGTGGCCGCGGTGCAGGATGTCGAAGCAGCCGTTGGTGAAGCCGACCTTCAGGCCCTGACGCTTCCACGCCTCGACCTGATCGGCCAGTTCGTCCAGCGGAGTGACCTTGGACTGGGCGAGAGCCGCGTGCTGGCTCATCTCGGCCTCGATCAGTTCGGCGGGCGTGACGACGGCGGTGCCGCTCTTGCCCACCACTACGCCCGACGCGAGGATGGCGAACTGCACCGCCTGCTCCAGCGTCGCGCCGGTGCCCAAAGCGAGGCCCAGCGCCGCGAGGCAGGTGTCGCCCGCGCCGGACACGTCGAACACTTCACGCGCCCGGCCGGGGAAGTGGGTGACGCCGCCACCACGCCGCGCTAGCGTCATGCCCTTGCCCGCGCGGGTGACGATGACGGCCTTGGCCGTGGTAGCGGCCAGCAGGGCGGCCAGCGCCGCCTCGACCTGTTCGTCGGTCTCGGTCGGCAGGCCGGTGGCGCCCGCTAGTTCGCTGGCGTTCGGCTTGATGACGTCGACCGCGCCATAGCGGGCGAAGTCGCGGCCCTTGGGATCGACGATGACCGGCGCGCCGTATTCGGCCCCGGCCCACAGCGCCGCCTGGATGGCGCCGTCGTCCACCACGCCCTTGGCGTAGTCGGACAGCAGGATGGCGCCCGCGCCCCGGAACACCGCCTTGTCGGCATAGCCGGAATGGGTCGCGGCCTCGTCGTCCAGACGCAGCAGTTGCTGGCCGGCGGCGACGAAGCGCGTCTTGACGATGGTGGCGGCGCCCTCGGGCCGGATCAGGGCGTCCTCGATCCGGTCCTCGGCGGCGATCAGATCGGCTAGCTCGGCGCCCGCCGGGTCATGGCCCGCGACCGCGCCCAGACGGGCCCGACCGCCCAGAGCCGCGACGTTGCGGGCGACATTGCCCACGCCGCCGGGCATGGCCACGGTGCGGCGCGCGCGCAGGACGGGGATCGGCGCCTCGGGCGAGATACGGCTGACCTCGCCATAGACATAGCGATCCAGCATCAGATCGCCGACGCAGGCGACCTTCAGGTCACGCACGCGCTCCAGCAGGGACTGCAGGGCGCCGAGATCAAGAGAACGTTCAGCCATGACGCCGAACTAGCGGATTCACGCCGTCTTCGCCATCGGCCCCTTGTGGCCGAGCTTGATGGCCAGATCGTCGAAGGCGATCAGTTCAGCGGCCAGCGCCTCGAACTGACTCAGCGGCACCATGTTGGGGCCGTCCGAGGGGGCGTTGTCCGGATCTTCGTGCGTCTCCATGAAGACGGCGTCGACGCCGACCGAGACGGCGGCGCGGGCCAGCACCGGCACGAACTCGCGCTGACCGCCCGAGGAGGTGCCCTGCCCGCCCGGCTGCTGGACGCTGTGGGTCGCGTCGAAGACGACGGGGCAGCCGATCTCACGCAGGATCGGCAGGGCGCGCATGTCGCTGACCAGGGTGTTGTAGCCGAAGCTGGCGCCGCGCTCGCAGGCCATGACGTTGGGATTGCCCGCGCCCGTGACCTTGGCGATGACGTTCTTCATGTCCCAGGGGGCCAGGAACTGCCCCTTCTTGATGTTGATCGCCTTGCCCGTGGCGGCGGCGGCCAGCAGCAAGTCGGTCTGACGCGACAGGAAGGCCGGGATCTGCAGCACGTCGACGGCCTCGGCCACGCCCGCGCACTGCGCCTCTGAGTGGATGTCGGTCAGGGTCGGCAGGCCGGTGACTTCACGGATTTCGGCGAAGATCGGCAGGGCGTCCTTCAGACCGATGCCGCGCGCAGCCGTGGCGCTGGTGCGGTTCGCCTTGTCGAAGCTGGTCTTGTAGATGATGCCGAGGTTCAGCCGCTCGCCGATCTCCTTCAACGCATGGGCGGTCTCCAGCGCATGCTGGCGGCTTTCCATCTGGCACGGGCCGGCGATGAAGACGATGCGGGCGCCGCCGCCGATGACGACGGGTTTCTTGAGGCCTTCGGACAGGGTGATGACGGCGTTCGGAGAGGTCACGGCGGCGCTTTCGACTGGTTTCAACTGTGGTTCGCGGGCCTATGCCGCGACTTTAAGTCGGACAGGTGGCGTCGCAGCTATGATTCCGCAACTTATCCGGCGACTCAGGCCCTGACCACCGGCCGCACGATCATGATAGTCTGACGAAATGACCCACACCGACACGCCCCTGATCTCAACCGCAGCCCTGGCGTCGCGGCTAGGCGCGCCGGACCTGAGAATCATCGACGCCAGCTGGTGGCTGGACGGGCGCGATGCGCGGGCGGATTTCGAGCGCGAGCGGCTGCCGGGCGGCGTCTTCTTCGATCTGGACGCCGTGTCGGATCGGGAAAGCCCCTATCCGCACATGCTGCCGTCGCCGGACATCTTCGCCGAGACGATGGGCGCGCTGGGCGTCACGGAGAGCGACGACATCGTGGTCTATGACGCGCAAGGGCTGTTCTCGGCGGCGCGGGTCTGGTGGACGCTGCGGACGATGGGGGCCAAGCGGGTGCGCGTGCTGGACGGCGGCCTGCCCAAATGGAAAGCCGAGGGGCGGCCTCTGCAAGGCGGCGCGGCCGAGGCTCCCGTCCCCGCGAAGTTTGAGGCGCGGTTCGACGCCGACGCCGTGACGGACTTCGATCAGGTGCGCGCCGCGCTGGCGGACGGTCTTCAGGTGGTCGATGCACGTGGGGCGCCGCGTTTCCGGGGGGAAGCCGCCGAGCCGCGCCCCGGCGTGCGAGCCGGCCATATGCCGGGGGCGCTGAACCTGCCCTTTTCCAGCCTGCTGAATGCGGACGGGACGCTGAAGCAGGCTCAGGCGCTGGACGACGCCTTCCGCGCCGCGGGCGTCGATCTGGAGCGGCCCGTCATCACCAGCTGCGGCTCCGGCGTGACGGCGGCGGTCCTGACGCTGGGGCTGGCCGTGCTGGGGCGTCCGTCGCGCCTCTATGACGGATCGTGGGCGGAATGGGGGGCGCGTCCCGACGCGCCGGTCGTAACGGGCGAGGCCTGATCAGGCCGCCGAGCGTTTGGGCGCGCGGATCAGAAACACCTGCCCGGCCAGAACCAGAGCCAGTCCGACGAAGGCCAGCACGCCGAAGCGCGCCCCTTCGAACATCACCGACACCAGCATGGCGATCGGCGGCGTCAGGGCCGAGATATAGCTGGCGGTCGCATACCCCCTCGCCCGCGCGATGGTGAAATAAAGACCGAAGGCGATGACCGAGCCGAACACCGCCAGATACAGCAGCGAGATCACATAGGCCGGGCTCCACGCCACCGACCAGGAGACGCCCGTGACCAGGGCGTAGAGCGCCAGCGTCCCCGTACCGTAGGCCATGGCCCAGGCGGTGGACGGCAGCACCTGCGAACCCGCCTGCTGCCCCTTCCAGGCGAACCAGTTGCCGAAGGCCGAGGCGACGACGGCGATCACGGCGAAGCTGACGCCCGCGACCGCGTGGACGCCCAGGCCTGCGCCCATCACCTCGCCCGCCGACAGGACGCCGACGCCGACCACGCCCAGCCCCGCGCCCAGCCAGGCGGCGGCGGCGGCCTTCTGGCCCGAGGCGACGCGGAACAGGATCAGGTTCAGGAAGGCCAGCGCCGCAAAGATCACCGCCACCACGGCCGAGGCGATCTTCTCCTCCGAGGCGTAGACGAAGGCGTAGCTGATGGCGAAGGAGAACAGCCCCTGCCCCAGCGCCGCCAGATGCTGGCCGCGCGTCAGAGCCAGCCGACCGCCCGTCGCCTTGACGATCAGGGCCAGCAAGGCCGAAGCGATGCCGAAGCGCAGCACCACCGAAATCACCGGATCGACGGCGCCCAGCTGGAAGGTGATGGCGTACCAGGTCGTGCCCCAGATCAGGGCGCAGACCCCGACGCCGCCGATGGCCAACACAGCGGGTGAAGACAGGCGCGACGACGCGGTTTCGGATTGGGGAGCTTCAGACTGTGACACGCCGGCGACTCGGTCGAAACGAAACGGGAACTTCCGATAGCACCGCTTTGTCCCCGCCGTCTCTCTACTGTTGCAGCCTTATGTGACGCTGGCGCGTTCTGCTAAGCTAGCCGCGCACAAAGGAGACGCCGATGCGCTCATTCCTCGCCCCCCTCGCTCTGGCCCCGGTCCTTTTGGCCGCCGCCTGCTCCTCCATGCCGGAAGCCTCTATGACTGAAGTCCAGGTCACCGCCACCTATCGCGAACGCATCATGCTGCCGCCCGGCCATGTCCTGACGGTCAAGGTCGAGGACGTCAGCCTGATGGACGCGCCGTCCCGCACCATGGCCGAGGTGCGCCAGCCCCTGAACGGTCGCGCCCCGCCCTACGCCGTCACCCTTTCGATGCCCAGCGACAAGATCGACGCCCGCCACCGCTATGCCGCACGTGCTGAAATCCGCGACGCCTCCGGCGCCCTGCGCTTCACCACCGACACCAACTACGCTGTGCTGACCAACGGCGCCTCGAACAGCGCCGACATCGTCATGGTGGGCGTGCGCTAAGCCTTGAGCGGCCTCGCCAAACGATCGGTGCTGCTGTCCGGCCACGCCACCTCGGTGGCGCTGGAGCCTGAGTTCTGGGCCGTGCTGGACGCCATCGCGGCCGAACTGGCGTTGAGCCGGTCCGGCCTGCTGATCCGCATCGACGCCTGGCGGGGCCGCCGCCCCCTGGCCTCCGCCTGCCGCATCCTGGCCCTGCAGTGGACCGGCGGCGACCGCAGTTTCGCAGAAGAGAAGACGCCATGAGCGACGCTCGCATCGACAACAATCGCCTGATCCCCGCCGCCGTCTTCGGCGGACTGGTGGCCGTGGGCCTGATCGGCGGCGGCGCCCTGATCGGTCAGGGCGTGGTCAACGCCCGCGCGGGCGACCGCTCCGTCACCGTGCGCGGCCTGGCGGAAAAGGACGTGAAGGCCGATCTGGCCGTCCTGCCGATCCGTTTCACAACCTCAGGCGACGTACTGTCCGAAGTGCAGGCGCGCATCGACGGCGACCTGGCCATCGTGCGCCAGTTTCTGAAGGCGCAGGGCTATCCCGACGACGCCGTGGACCTGGGTCAGCTGGGCGTGGCCGACACCCGATCGCGCGAATACGCCAGCCAGACCGGCGGGCCGCGCTTCATCCTGACCCAGACCGTGATCGTGCGCACCACCGACGTGGACCGGGTCCAGACCACCACCCGCAACCTGAACGATCTGGTGCGGCAGGGCGTGGTGCTGCAGGACTTCAACGGTCCCTCCTACATCTTCACCAAGCTGAACGACGTGCGCCCGGCCATGATCGCCGAGGCCACGGCCGCCGCCCGCAGCGGCGCCGAGCAGTTCGCCAAGGATTCCGGCGCGCCGCTGGGGCCGATCAAGACGGCGGGACAGGGCTCGTTCGAGATCCTGTCGCGCGACGGCACGGGCGACGAAGCCAGCACGCCGAACAAGAAGGTCCGGGTCGTCACGACGATCAGCTATCGACTGAAATAGGCCCGCGCCAATGCGCCCGCCCGGTCAGGGGTCCGTCAGATAGGCCGCCAGCACGACGGCGTCGTTGTGCTCTTCGTCCCTGGCCCCATAGACCAGGGTCGCCGGGCCATCGGCGAGCGCGGCCTTCAGTTCGGATACGACATCGCCGTTGGCCTCCAACTCCGCGCGATAGCGGTGCTGGAACTCCGTCCATTTCGCCGGATCATGGCCGAACCACTGCCGCAGCTCCGTTGTCGGCGCGATCTGCTTGAGCCATAGGTCCACGCGGGCCTTGTCCTTGCTGAGACCACGCGGCCAGAGGCGGTCGACCAGGATGCGCGTCCCATCCGCATCGGACGGCGGTTCATAGACGCGCTTCAAGGCGACCTTCACGGCCTCATCCGCCCTGTGGTTCGGGCGCGGCCACCTGGGGCGGTTCAGAGGGGCGCGGCAATTCGGGCGGAGCCGGGCGGTCTGGAACCTCAGGCAGGCGCGGCGTCGGCACATTGATGTCGACGTTCAATTCGGGCGTTGACGGCGCCGGCGCCCTTCCTCCGGCGAACACGAACCAGGCGATCACCGCCACGGCGACGAGAAGGCCCCCGACGATGAAGGCCAAACCCGCCCCGCCGCCCTTTCGCGGCGCCGGGGCGTTGTTGACGGTAGTCTGATGGACGACGCGCTCAGGCGGGATATTGGGATCGGTCATGACGCGGCCTCAGGACCGCTCGGCGCAGCCGGCGCCGAGACTTCAGGCAGCTTGACCTCGACATCGACATTCTTGGTGTCCGACGCCCCGCCTCGGCCCAGAAGGAACCAGGCCAGGACAGCCACAACCACGACCAAACCGCCGACGATGAAGGCGAGACCGGCGTTGCCGCCGCCGCTTGAGTTTTCCGCCATAAGGCATCCCTTCCCTTTGCTGACCCTGTCGTGTGCGAGAACGACGCTCTGACTGCGCGGTTCCGGAAGCGCCGTGTGCGAATAGGCCTGACTTTGGTCGCTGTGCTGCTTATGTTCTCCCATTCAGATTCCGGCGGCTCGCCCGCCTGTCCCGCCGCCTGAGTATCCGCCCCTGTGACCGACCTGCCCGCTCCCCGCATTTCCGACCTCGCCCGCGCCCAGACTCCGCAAGGGCCGGCGGCCGACTATCTGTCGGGCCTGAACCCCGAGCAGCGCGAGGCGGTGGAGACGACCGAGGGGCCGGTGCTGGTGCTGGCGGGCGCCGGCACGGGCAAGACGCGCGTCCTGACCACGCGCCTGGCGCACATCCTGGCGACGGGCCGGGCCAAGCCGTGGGAGCTGCTGGTCGTCACCTTCACCAACAAGGCCGCGCGCGAGATGCGCGAGCGGATCGGCCATCTGATCGGCCCGTCGTCCGAAGGCTTACGCTGGCTGGGCACCTTCCACTCGGTCGCGGCGCAGATCCTGCGTCGCCATGCGGAACTGGTCGGGTTGAAGTCCAGCTTCACCATCCTGGACACCGACGATCAGGAACGGCTGCTGAAGCAGCTTCTGGAAGCGGCCAACATCGACACCAAGCGGTTCACGCCCAAGTCGCTGGCCCATATGATCGACCACTGGAAGAACCGCGGCTGGACGCCCGACAAGCTGCCGCCGGGCGAGGACTTCGCCAACGGCAAGGGCCCGGCGCTGTACGCCGCCTATCAGGCGCGGCTGGCGACGCTGAACGCCTGCGACTTTGGCGACCTGCTGCTGCACAACATCACCATCCTGTCGAAACATGCTGATCTGGCGGAGGAATATCGCCGCCGGTTCCGCTACATCCTGGTGGACGAATATCAGGACACCAACGTCGCCCAGTATCTGTGGTTGCGGCTGCTGACCTCCTCAACCGGCAATGTCTGCTGCGTCGGCGACGACGATCAGTCGATCTACGGCTGGCGCGGGGCCGAGGTGGACAACATCCTGCGCTTCGAGCGTGACTTCCCCGGCGCCAAGGTCATCCGGCTGGAGCGCAACTATCGCTCGACCAAGCACATTCTGGGGGCGGCCTCGGCCCTGATCGCGGCCAATCAGGACCGGCTGGGCAAGACCCTGTGGACCGAGGACGACAGCGGCGACAAGGTGCGCGTGCGCGGCGTCTGGGATGGCGAGGCCGAGGCCCGCCTGATCGCCGACGAGATCGAAACCGCGCGCAAGCAGGGCATGAATTACAAGGATATGGCTGTTCTTGTTCGCGCGTCATTTCAGATGCGGGCGTTTGAAGAACGCTTCCTGATGCTGGCCATTCCCTATGTCGTCATCGGCGGGCCGCGCTTCTTCGAGCGGGCGGAGATCCGCGACGCCCACGCCTATCTGCGGCTGATCCAGTCCGAGGACGACGACCTGGCGTTCGAGCGCATCGTCAACGTTCCCAAACGCGGCATCGGCGACACCAGCGTCCAGAAGATCCTGCACATCGCGCGCGAGAACGGCGTCTCGGCCATGCGGGCGGTGCGCCACCTGATTACGACGGACGAGCTTCAGGCGCGCACCCGCACGCCGCTGGCCAACTTCGTGCGCGATCTGGACCGCTGGCGCGACCTGATGGCCATGGGCACGCCCCACTGGCAGGTGACGGAGACCCTGCTGGACGAGAGCGGATACACCGCCATGCAGAAGGCCGACCGCACCAGCGGCCAGACGCGGCTGGACAACCTGAAGGAACTGACCCAGTCGATGCAGTCTTTCGAGACGCTGCAGGCCTATCTGGAGCATGTTTCGCTGGTCATGGACCTGGAGCGCCGCGACGAGAACGCCGACGGATCGGGCTCGGTGCAGATCATGACGCTGCACGGCGCCAAGGGGCTGGAGTTCCCGCTGGTCTTCCTGCCGGGCTGGGAGGAAGGCGTCTTCCCCAGCCAGCGCAGCATCGACGAGAAGGGCGTGAAGGGCCTCGAGGAGGAACGCCGCCTGGCCTACGTCGGCGTCACCCGCGCCAAGCAGGACGCGCGCATCAGCTTCGCCGCCAACCGCATGGTCTATGGCCGCTGGACCTCTCAGCTGCCCAGTCGCTTCGTCGATGAACTGCCGATCGCCCACGTCGAGCCCCAGTCGGACACCGGCTATTACGGCGCCTCAAGCGGCATGAAGGAGGCCAAGAGCCGCTGGGACGACGCCCCCTCCTTCGGCGGCAGCTATTCCAGCCCCGGCTGGAAACGCGCCCAGACCTATACCGCCGCCCAGACGCCCAAGCCCGCCTATGCCCGCCGCGCCGTGATCGAGGGCGAAGGCCGCCTGATCGCCACCGCCGATCCCAAGGCGGCGTCCGGCTGGTCGCGCGGCGACCGCGTCTTCCACCAGAAGTTCGGCTATGGTCAGGTGCGCGCGGTGGAGGGCAACAAGCTGGTCGTGAGTTTCGATAAAGCGGGCGAGAAGAAGGTCATCGACACCTTCGTGGAGAAGGCGTGAGAGGGGCGATCGCCCCTTCACGTCATGATCCCGACGCCCCCACCCTGTGGGAACAGGCGGCGGCAGGCCTGATCCTAGCCCTGTTGTCCGGCGCCCTGCTCGGCCCGATCTTCGCGCCGAACCAGGAAGAGACCCCAGTGCTGCGGCTGGTCTGGCCGCCGATCTATCTGGTGATCCTGGGACTGGTCGGTTTTCGCGCTCGGCGAATGGCGGCGGCCTGGCCCGCCTTCATCCCCTTGTTGCTGATGGTCGTCCTGGCGCTGGCGTCCAGCCTGTGGTCCCAGGCGCCGGATGTGACCGAGCGGCGGGTGTTGGCCCTCGGGCTGACCGGGGTCTTCGCCGTCTATCTGGGCGCGGTCTTTCGCGGGATCGCCCTGCCCCGGATGCTGACGGCGACGTTTCTGGCGTTGGGGCTATGCAGCCTGATCGCCGTCTTCGTCTTTCCAGGGTTCGGCGTCCACCATGCGGCCAACGCCGGCCTGTGGCGGGGCGTCTGGTACGAGAAGAACCAGCTGGGCATGGTCATGACGCTCGGCCTGATCGCCGCTTCGGCCCTGCTGGCCGCGCAGACGGACCAGCGTGACCGCCGTCTGGCGCTGGCCGCCCTGGCGGTCTGCACCCTGGCCCTGCTGGGGTCGCAATCCAAGACCGCCCTGATCATGGCCATGCTGGGCGGCGGCCTGGTTCTGCTGTGTCGGCTGATCCGACGTATGGGGCCGGTGTTCGGCGTCGTCGCCGTCTGGTGCATGGGCGCGGCCGTGGTCGGCGGCCTGTGGGCATGGAGCGAGTTCTCTGTCGAAATCCTGGCCCTGCTCGGCAAGGATCCCAGCCTGACCGGCCGCACCGAAATCTGGGACGCCATCGCCCGCATGACCGAGCGCAGGCCCTGGCTGGGCTATGGCTACAGCGCCTTCTGGCTGCCGGACTCGGAGCCGATGGAGTGGATCCGGCATGAGACAGGCTGGCGCGTGCCGTCCGCACACCAGGGCTGGCTGGACCTGCGCGCTGAGTTGGGCTGGGCGGGCGTCGGCCTGGTCGGCGCCGTCGTCGCCGTGACCTCGGCGGTCGTTCTGATCCGCCTGACCGGCCTGGGACGGCGCGAGGGATACTGGAGCCTGGCCTGGCTGGCGGCCTTCCTGCTGCTGAGCCTGTCGGAAAGCGTGCTGATGAGGCACCAGGATTTGCCGTGGACCCTGTTCATGGCGCTGATGGCGCGTAATCTGATCCCGGACCGAGCGCCCTGATCCCTGATCCGCCGAACTGACGCGGGCCTTGCCCCCGCCCTCTTCGAAGCCTACCAGACCCTGCCCCGAATCGCCGCAAAATGCCCTGATGGACGACCTGTTTTCCAATCTCGACGACGCCGAACCGGCCAAGCCCGCCGCCCCTGCGCCCGCACCCGCTGCGGCGACGCCTCCGGTCGCGCCCCAGCCGGCGCCGGCCCCCGTGCATCAGCCCAAGGTCGAGCTGACGTCCCACGCCAGCGCCGCGACGGCGGCCGCCACCGGCTATTCCGCCTCCTCGATCGAGGTGCTGGAGGGACTTGAGCCCGTTCGCAAACGCCCCGGCATGTACATTGGCGGCACGGACGAGCGCGCCCTGCACCACCTGTTCGCCGAAGTGCTGGACAACGCGATGGACGAAGCCGTCGCCAAGCACGCCAAGCTGATCACCGTCGATCTGGACGCCGAGGGGTATCTGTCGGTACGCGACGACGGGCGCGGCATTCCGGTCGACCCCCACCCCAAGCACCCCGGCAAGTCGGCGCTGGAAGTCGTCATGACCGTGCTGCACTCGGGCGGCAAATTCTCGGGCAAGGCCTATGAGACCTCGGGCGGCCTGCACGGCGTCGGCGTTTCGGTCGTCAACGCCCTGTCGGAAAGCCTGGACGTCACCGTCTGGCGCGACGGCTTCGAGTGGCGCCAGTCCTTCAGCCGCGGCCATGTGCAGGCGCCGATCCAGCAGGTCGGTCCCTCGAAGAAGAAGGGCACCCTGATCCGGTTCAAGCCGGACGAGCAGATTTTCGGCGTCGGCGCGACCTTCAAGCCCGCGCGCCTGTTCCGCATGACGCGGGCCAAGGCCTATCTGTTCCGCGGCGTCGAGATCCGCTGGACCTGCGCGCCGGAGCGCATCACCGACCAGACGCCCGCCCAGGCGACGCTGCACTTCCCCGGCGGCCTGGCCGACGCCCTGGCCGAGCGCGTGGGCGAACTGGAGACCGTCACCCCCGTCTTCGCCGGACGTGTAGAGCGCAAGGGCGAAGCCGGCGCGCTGGAATGGGCCGTCACCTGGTCGCCGATCGGCTTCGGCGACGCCGACAGCTTCATCGCCTCCTACTGCAACACCGTCTCGACCCCCGACGGCGGCACGCACGAAGCGGGTTTCCGCGCCGCCCTGGTCAAGGGGCTGAAGGCCTATGGCGAGCTGATCAACGAGAAGCGCGCCGCCCAGATCACGGCCGAAGACGTCATCGCCAATGCGGGCGCCCTGATCTCGGTCTTCATTCGCAACCCGGAATTCCAGGGCCAGACCAAGGACCGCCTGTCCTCGCCCGAGGGACAGCGCCTGACGGAACAGTTGCTGCGCGACCCCTTCGACCACTGGCTGACCGAAAGCCCGAAACAGGCCAACGCCCTGCTCGGCTTCGTCATCGACCGCGCCGAGGACCGCCTGCGTCGCCGCAAGGACAAGGAAGTCCAGCGCGCCGCCGCCACCCGCAAGCTGCGTCTGCCCGGCAAGCTGTCGGACTGCTCACGGCAAGCCGCCGAGGGCACCGAACTGTTCATCGTCGAAGGCGACTCGGCCGGCGGCTCGGCCAAGCAGGCGCGCGACCGCACGACCCAGGCCATCCTGCCCCTGCGCGGCAAGATCCTGAACGTCGCCTCGGCCACGGCGGACAAGTTGCGCGCCAACGTCGAACTGACCGATCTGATGCTGGCGCTGGGCGTGCAGGCGGGCAGCCGCTTCAGCGTCGACGACCTGCGCTATGAGCGCGTGGTCATCATGACCGACGCCGACGTCGACGGCGCCCACATCGCAGCCCTGCTGATCACCTTCTTCTATCGCTCCATGCCGGACCTGATCCGTCAGGGGCGGCTGTATATGGCCCTGCCGCCGCTCTACCGGATTTCGGCGGGTCCGCTGTCGGAATACGCCCGCGACGACGCGCACCGCGACGAGCTGCTGGCCACGACCTTCAAGGGCAAGAAGACCGAGATCGGCCGGTTCAAGGGTCTAGGCGAAATGATGGCCTCTCAGCTGAAAGAGACCACCATGGACCCGAAAAAGCGGACTCTGGCCCGCATCGCCCTGCCCGACAGCGAGGAAGAGATCGAGGATCTGGTCGAACGCCTGATGGGCCGCAAGGCTGAGGCCCGCTACAACTTCATCCAGGAAAACGCCCGCTTCGCCCAGGCCGACCTGGACGTCTGATGACGTCTTCCGCCGTCGCCCTCTCGGCGACGGCGGACTGAACCACCCTAGCCGACCATCCGGCCGACGGTGTCGTCCTTCCAGATGAAGCGGTGGACCAGCACCATCAGGATATGGCCCGCGATGGCGGCCAGCAGCACCCAGGCCAGCAGGCCGTGGGCGGCGTTAGCGGGCGCGGTCATCCACGGCACCTCGGCCCAGCCGCCCTCGATCAGGCGCACGCCGAACACGTCCAGCGGCTTGCCCGATCCATACTGCCGCAGCAGAGCCAACGCCGGAACGATCAACATCAAGGCGTAGAGCGCCAGATGTCCGAGCTTGGCGGCCAGGCCCCAGAAGCCGCCGCCGTGCTCCGGGCGCGTCTTCATGTTGTACAGGCCCCACAGGGCGCGCGCCACGATCAGAGTCAGCAGGATGACGCCGATCCCCTTGTGCGTGCCGACCCAGAAGGCGGTGATCGCCGCCTTGCCGACGATCTCCTTCACGGCCATGCCCGCAAACTGCCACGCCAGCAGCAGAGCCATGACCCAATGCAGCCCGCGCGTGACGGCGCCATACCGGAAGCCGTCGTCTCTCCACTGCGTCGCCATGAAGCGCGCCCCCTTTGCTGATAACGAGTCTCAAACACGATTCGAGGCGGAATCGGCCGCCAGATCCCGCCTCGCAAATTGTCGCAGCCGAAGCCGGGCTAAGGCTTAGGGAGCCTTGACGCCGTCGTCGTCGGCCTGGGTGCGCTTGTCATAGACGTGGTCGACGATGCCCCAGGCCTTGGCTTCCTCGGCGGTCATGAAGTGGTCGCGGTCCAGGGTGCGCTCGACCTCTTCATAGGTGCGGCCGGTGTGCTGGACGTAGATTTCGTTCAGACGGCGCTTGGTGGCGATGATGTCCTCGGCGTGGCGCTCAATGTCCGAGGCCGTGCCGCGGAAGCCGCCCGAGGGCTGGTGCACCATGACCCGCGCGTTCGGCAGGGCGATGCGCTGGCCTGCTTCGCCCGCCGTCAGGATCAGCGATCCGGCCGAGGCGGCCATGCCCATGACCACGGTCGAGACCGGCGACTTGATGTACTGCATGGTGTCGTAGATCGCGAGCGCCGAGGTCACCTGACCGCCGGGGCTGTTGATGTACATGCTGATCTCCTTCTTCGGGTTCTCCGATTCCAGGAACAGCAGCTGGGCGCAGATCAGCGAGGCCATGCCGTCCTCGAACGGACCGGTCAGGAAGATGATCCGCTCGCGCAGCAGGCGCGAAAAGATGTCGAACGACCGTTCGCCGCGGCTGGATTGCTCCACCACCATCGGCACCAGGTTGTTGGAGATGTAGTCGATCGGATCGCGCATAGGGTCTCTCGGATTCATGGCGCGCTTGAGTCGCGCCCCTTCACTTCAGCATATCGCGTTCGCTTCCAGCCTACGCAAGACGTAAGGCTCAAAGACAGCTGCCTCAGTCAGCTTAACGATCCTGACGCCCTCGAACCACTTCGTCAGCGATACCGCGAGTCTGCGCTTGCAAGGTGAATCGATTGGGGGGCGCCCTATAAAGGGCCGCGAGATAATCTCGATCCCAACGCGTCATCTCAGTAAATTCTGTCGGACGGTTAAATAGATTCAGTATGGTGTCCTGCCCAGCAGGATTGCCATCCGGATTCACCTGAGCCAAGGCAATAAAAGCCACATAGTCGGCCAAGGCGCTCATTCGAACAGCGCTTGTCTTGCTGAAATCTACGATCACAACTACGCGCGCCAGATCGTCACGTACATTAGTGCGGAGACGAGACGCCTCCCGTACAGCGTTTACCGGGTAGTCCTCCCCATCGAGACGCACGGCCAGATCGCCCGTATCGACATTAACCGGAAGGCTGACATGCCACCATCGGACAGGAGCGACTCCGTCCTGGAAACGGTTCAACGCAGCACTTCCTCGGTCGGTAGATCCGCGAGCTGGACGATATCCTCGTGGATCGTCCTTCACCAGAGCTTTGGCCATGCCAGCACCGTCATCAGTACCGACGACCATCACGTCTACCTTACAGCCAGGCTCGGCGACATCGCCTCCTGCCTCGATGATGCGCAAGGCGATACGATCGATAATCGCCTGGGCATACCGAGGCGCCACATACGCTGTAGCCACACAAACCGGCTTGCTCCAGCGCGCCAGGGGGCGTCCAGCCGGCGGCGCCATATTGCTTTCGATGAAGGTATCGACGCGTGCGCGCAACTGGGCGTCGCGGAGGGTGGCGACCACCTCGACATCTTCAACCTGAACCGTATCCGGGTCAGAAGTCATCTGGGGTTGCGCCTGCGAGAGCTCGGAACCCGTGAGGCCGACCGCAAAGGCCATCATCGTCCAAAACGCCATCAACCTGAATCCTGAATCAAAAAAGGGTCCGCTGAAGCGGACCCTTCCCTTTTGCCGGACCAGCCGGGATAACAACAGTTACCGATCCGTAAGACGGGGCAATCAGCCCTCGTCTTCTTCCTTCAGCAGCTCTTCCTTCGAGATGGCTTCGTCCTTCACCTCAGCGACCGAGACGATCAGGTCGACGACCTTCTCTTCATAGATCGGCGCGCGCAGCTGGGCGGCGGCGTTCGGGTTCTGGCGGTAGAAGTCCAGCACCATGCGCTCCTGGCCCGGGTAGTTGCGGGCTTCGGCCATGATGGCGTTCGACAGTTCCTGATCCGAGACGCCGACGTTGTTGGCGCGGCCGATCTCGGCCAGGACCAGGCCCAGGCGCACGCGGCGCTCGGCGATCTTCTTGTACTCGGCCTTCAGTTCGTCTTCCGACTTCTTGGCGTCGTCTTCCGGTAGCTGGCCGGCGTCCTTGTCGGCCGAAACCTGAGCCCAGATGCCTTCGAACTCGGCGTCGACCATCTTCGGCGGCAGCGGGAAGTCGTGGCCTTCGTCCAGCACGTCCAGCAGGGCGCGCTTCAGCTTGAAGCGGGTGGCGCCGGCGTATTGCTGGTTCAGGTTGGACTTCAGCAGTTCCTTCAGCTGGTCCAGCGACTCCAGGCCGATGCGCTTGGCGAACTCGTCGTCGATCTTGGATTCGACCTCGGCCTTGATGGCCTTGACGGTGACGTCGAAGGTCGCGGCCTTACCGGCCAGATGCTTGGCCTGGTACTCTTCCGGGAAGGTGACCTCGATGGTCTTCTCTTCACCGACCTTGGCGCCTTTCAGCTGCTCTTCGAAGCCGGGGATGAAGCGGCCCGAGCCGATCACCAGGTCAGCGTCGGTGGCGGCGCCGCCGTCGAAGGCCTCGCCGTCGATCTTGCCCAGGAAGTCGATGGTCAGCTGGTCGCCGTCGGCGGCCTTGACCGTCTTGCCCTTCTTGTCCTCGTAGGACTTGGCTTGCGACGCCAGTTCCTTCAGCGCCTCGTCCAGATCCTCGTCCGAGGCCTCATAGGTCGGGCGGGTCAGCTTCAGGGTCTTGGGGTCGACCGGGGTGAATTCCGGCATGACTTCCAGCGACATTTCATAGGCCAGGTCTTCCTGACCGGCGATGACCTTGTCCATGTCCGAGGTCAGCTTCATCTCGGCCGGCGCGGCCGGGCGGATCTTCAGCTCTTCCAGGGCGCCCTGGCTGGTTTCGTTCAGCGAGGCGTTGATGATTTCGCCCATGAAGTCACGGCCGAAGGTCTTCTTGACGTGCGAGGCCGGCACCTTGCCCGGACGGAAGCCCTTCAGCTTCATCTGGGGAGCCATTTCCTTAATGCGGGCTTCGAGCTTCTCATTCAGCTCGGCGGCGGGAATGGTCACCGCGATCACGCGGCTGAGGCCTTCGTTCGACTTTTCGACGACTTGCATGGTCGGGTATCTGACGCTCTGTGGCGACGCCACGAAGGCGCGCGGTGGATAAAGCAACAGGGCCGCCCCTTTCGGGAGCGGCGCCTCGGAGCCCGCCCTTATGTCGAGAAGGGGCCGAAACGTCAACGCAACGCGGTTCCTTTGTGGGCATCGGCCCGCTATCTGATGGCCCATGAGCCAGCCTTCAGCCCCCATCGGCGTCTTCGTCACGCCCGTTACGCCGCTTCAGCAGAACTGCACGACGGTCTGGTGCACGCAGACGAAAAAGACCGCCGTCATCGATCCCGGCGGTTCGGTCGACGCCATTCTGGGCGAGGTCGCGCGGCGCGGTCTGACGCTGGACGCCATCTGGATCACGCACGGCCATCTGGACCATGCCGGCGCCGCCGCCGAGATGCAGGAAAAGACCGGCCTCGACATCGTGGGTCCGCACCCTGAGGACCAGTTCTGGATCGATCTGATTCCCACGCAGGGTCAGAAATACGGCCTGCCCGAGGCCCGCAGCTTCACCCCCACGCGGTGGCTGGACGACGGCGACGTGCTGACGCTGGGCGAGACGAGGTGGGAGGTCTTCCACTGCCCCGGCCACACGCCGGGCCACGTGATCTTCTTCAACCGCGAGGCCCGCTTCGCACAGGTCGGCGACGTGCTGTTCCAGGGTTCGGTCGGCCGCACCGACTTCCCGCGCAGCGATCATCAGGCCCTACTGACGGCGATCACCACCAAGCTGTGGCCGCTGGGCGATGACGTCACCTTCGTCCCGGGACACGGACCGCATTCGACCTTCGGGGCCGAGCGAAGGACCAATCCGTTCGTCTCGGATCAGGCGATGAAGGCGGCGCCCATCGCCCGACCCGCCTCCGGGCCAGCCTAGTTCAACGCGCAGCCAGAAGGCCGATCAGGACGCCGATCCCCAGGGCATAGAGCGTCATGCGGATCGGCTCGTCGCGAATCGCCTCGCAGGCTTCCGAGCCGTGACGGCGCGCCCAGTCGCGCACCTCGGCCGCATCCTCGCGCACCGCCTGACGCAGGGGGCGCGGCCGGGCGCCCGCCGCCAGAATCTCATCGGCGGCCCCTTCAAGGCGGTCGCTGCGCGTCGAGCGGCCCTCGGTGATGTCCTCAGGCGAAGGCGCGTTGTCGGCGCGGGCGATCGGGTCATTGGAAACCGGCATGAGCTGAACTCCTGAATTCTGCACTCAGAGCCTCGATGAACCCGCCGGAATCGTCGCGGTTCCGCAGCCGGACGACGCACGCAGCCCCCATTTGTCGAACAGGGTTTTAATCCTTTCTCGGAACCTCCGCGCCGGCGCCGGGTTCTTTTGCGCAAGCGCCACCGTCTACGAAAGGAACATCTGAAATGGCCGAAGGTCAGCCCACCCGCGGCTCCGGTGTTTCCAAGCGAGGCTTCGCCTCGATGGACCCGGAACGTCAGCGCGAAATCGCCCGCAAGGGCGGCGCCAGCGTCCCCAGCGAGAAGCGCAGCTTCTCTCAGGATCGCTCCCTCGCGGCCCAGGCCGGACGCAAGGGCGGCGAAGCGTCCCACGGCGCACGGAACAAGTCCGGGCAGGATACGGCGCCGCCGAAACGCTGATCCTCGCGATCGACTTCAGAACTCTTCGACGGCGTGGGAAACCTCGCCGTTTTTCTTTGCCTGACAGAAGGTTGCGGTCAGCAGGCCAGAAGGGCCAAGGCCACGCGCGGAGCGTCGCTGACCTCGAAGGCTTCGACGCGCCAGCCGGCGGCCTCGGCCAGAGCGCGCACGCGGGCCTCGTCATATTTCCGCGAGTTCTCCGTGTGGATCGTCTCGCCCTGCGCCAAACGGAAGACCAGCTTGCCCAGCCGCACCGTCATGAGGCGACGGGCCTCCAGATGCATCTCCATCCGCGCTTCAGCCTCATTCCAGACGGCGCGATGAGCAAAGGCGTCCAGGTCGAAGTCCGCGCCCAGGTCGCGATTGGCCCGCATCAGAACATTCAGATTGAAACGGGCCGTCACCCCCTCGGCGTCGTCATAGGCGGCGATCAGGGTCGAGGGTTCTTTGATCAGATCGACGCCCAGAATGAACAGGGCGTCCGGTCCCAGCATGTCGCGCATGTCGCGCAACAGGGCCTCCGCCGTCTCCGGCGCCAGATTGCCGATGGTCGAGCCGGGGAAGAAGCCGACGCGCCGCCCCTGCCCTGCCTCGGACGGCAGCACGCCCAGATGCTCGAAGTCGCCGACGATCGGCAGCACCTTCAGAGCCGGATAGGCCTGCCTTAGGCGGACCGCCGCTTCTTCCAGCGCCGTGGGACTGATGTCGATGGGAACGTAGGCCGCCAGATCAGGAGCGGCGTCCAGTACGATGCGCGTCTTCTCGCTGGCGCCGGAGCCGAGCTCGACCAGCACGGCGTCGGCGCCGAAGCGTTCGGCCCAGTACGGGGCGACCCGGCGCAACAGGGCCGCTTCCTGCCGGGTCGGATAGTATTCCGGCAGGCGGGTGATGGCCTCGAACAACTCGGACCCGCGGGCGTCATAGAACCATTTGGGCGGCAGACTCTTCGGCGATGACGCCAGGCCTGCGATCAGGTCGCGGCGGAAGGCCTCGTGTTCGTCGTCGGTCTCGTCGTACCTGGCGCACTCGCCAGCGTCGGCGGCGAGACGGACGCCCGCAAAGGCCCATCGCTGATCCGGGTAGAAGAAGTTGCGATAGGTCGGCCGCGCATGTCCCGGCGCCGTGGCGAAGGCGCCGCCGCGCAGCACCATCTGATTGGCCATGAACTTGCCGTTGTACTCGGCCGCCGCGCCCTCGGTCGGACGAAAGCCGGGGTAAGGGCCATAGGCGCTGGCGGTCCACTGCCACGCCTCATTGTCCAGGTTGGAGAAGGCGTCGGGACGGCTGCGGGCGGCGTGCTCCCATTCCGCCTCGGTGGGCAGGCGCCGGCCCGACCACCGTGCGAAGGCGTCGGCCTCGTAGAAGCTGACATGGCGCACGGGCGCGGCCGGGTCGACCGGCCGTCGCCCCGTCAGGGTCATGACCGTCCAGCCCTGCCCTTCCGCTCGACGCCAGTAGAGGGGCGCGGTCCACCCACGCGACTGAACCGTGGCCCAGCCGTCGCTCAGCCACAGGTCAGGCCGCGCGTAGCCGCCGTCATCCATGAAAGCCAACCAGTCGCCGTTGGTCGTCAGATCGGCGGCCAGGGCGAACGGCTCCAGCCAGATGCGATGCGCGGGCCGTTCATTGTCGAAGGCGAACCCTTCGACCGAGGCCCCCGTCTCGATCAGACCGCCCTCGAACGCCTGCCAGCCGCCGCGCGCTGGTTGCAAGGGCGCCGCGCGCGGCTCGACATCATAGGCCGCCGGGTCCAGCGGCGAGCGGGACATCAGATGCAGCAGATCCATCAGGAACAGTTCCTGGTGTTGCTGCTCATGGTTCAGGCCCAACTCGAACAGGTAGCGCTCCAATCCCTCCATCGGCGCTGAGGCGTCGGCCAGGCGCGCCTCCATCCGCCGGTCGACCTCGGCGCGATAGGCCATGACCTCGGCCAGCGAGGGGCGCGTCATCAGGCCCCGCTCGTCTCGACCAATGCGCTCGCCGAGCGCCTCATAATAGGAGTTGAAGACCTCCTTCAGCCGAGAATCGAATGGCTCATAGCCCGGCCTGTCCAACAGCATGGTCTCGAAGAACCAGCTAACATGACCGAGATGCCACTTGCCTGGACTGGCGTGGGCCATCGACTGGGCCTGCAGGTCTTCGGCTGACAGCGCGGCGGCCAGAGCAGGCATCACCGCGCGCACGCGACGATAGCGTTCCAAATCCCCGGCGGCGCACGCCGGTCTGCGCTGCGTTCCGGCCATGTTTCCGCCTGCCCCTGGGTGAGTGTTCGCTGTGGTCACCCCGTAGGAATGCGGCCTGAGACGAGGCGGTTCCGCATGGCCAGAACCCGTCTGCGCGCGCCTTCACCGTCCCGTTCCACAGGAACAGTCGCAGCCAGGCGGCGTTCTGATTCGGTCCAACCGCCGACACGGCGCAGGTTTTTCAGGATCCCTACGCATGCCCCAGCTCCGCATGCCCGAGGGGCCGAACGCCATCGAGCCCCCGCCATCATCGCCCCCGATCGATCGGGCGCCGGACCTGGCCGATCCGGCCAATTGGCGCGCCATGCTGGCCTGCCAGATACCGGCGCTGCGGGCCTTCGGCTTTTCGCTGGCGCGCAACCGCGCGGACGCCGACGATCTGGTTCAGGAGACCCTGGTCAAGGCCTGGGCCCACCGGGCGCGGTTCGAGACGGGGACCAATCTGCGAGCCTGGCTGTTCACCATTCTGAGGAACAGCTGGTACACCGGCGCCGCCCGCCGCCGACGCGAAGTCGCCGACGAGGAAGGCCGCCACGCCGCGAGCCTGACCTCAGAAGCCAACCAGGAATGGACCGCCGAGTTGACGGCGCTGCAACATGCGCTGAACACCCTGCCGCCCGAACACCGTGAGGCCATCATCATGGTCGGCGCGGCGGGGCTCTCCTATCAGGAGGCGGCCGACATCGCCGGCTGCGCCGTGGGCACGGTCAAGAGCCGGGTCAACCGAGCCCGCCGTCGCCTGGCCCTGCTTCTGGCGCACGAACTCCCGCTCGACGGCGCAGAAAATAATGAGGGCGACGACAGCTAGGCGGGTGGAACGGAGGAACCCGCGAAGGGGTTCAATTCCCGATCTCAGGAGAGTCCGTCATGATGACTCCGCGACGCCCCCCCGCCCCCGAACCCACGCGCACAGACAAGCGCGGCCTCATGGATTGGCTGTTCGGCCGCACCCCGCCGCCGCCCAGCAAGGCCAGCTCCAACCTCTATCTGGGCGACATCGTAGACGGCGACTTCAGTTCGCCCTCGGTCCACCATCACCACAAGCGTCCGCCCAGCGACGAGTTATGAGCCGAGCGACAGCCTAGCGTCCTGCCCGCGCGGCGTACTCCAGCCGGGCGATGGTGCGGTTGTGCACCTCGTCCGGACCGTCGGCGATGCGCAGGGTCCGCACCATGGCGTAGAGCTCGGCCAGCGGCGTGTCGCCCGACACCCCCGCCCCGCCGAACGCCTGGATCGCGTCGTCGATGACCTTCAGCGCCATGCGCGGCGCGGCGACCTTGATCTGGGCGATTTCGGACTTGGCGCCCTTGGCCCCGACTTCGTCCATCATCCAGGCGGCCTTCAGCACCAGCAGACGGCACATCTCGATATTGGTGCGCGCCTCGGCCACACGCTGCTCCCACACCGAATGCTCGGCGATGGTCTTGCGGAAGGCGGTCCGGCTGAGCAGGCGGTCGACCATCAGCTCCAGCGCCTTTTCGGCCGCGCCGATGGTCCGCATGCAGTGGTGGATGCGGCCCGGCCCCAGGCGGCCCTGGGCGATCTCGAAGCCGCGCCCCTCGCCCGCGATCAGGTTGGAGGCGGGAACGCGGACGTTCTCCAGCACCACCTCGGCGTGGCCGATCGGCGCTTCGTCATAGCCGAAGACCGACAGCATCCGCTCGACACGAAAGCCGGGCGTGTCGACCGGGACGATGATCTGGCTCTGCTGCTGGTGAACGGCGGCGTCGGGATCAGTCTTGCCCATGACGATGGTCACGGCGACGTTCGGGTGCGCCATATTGGTCGACCACCATTTGCGGCCGTTGACGACATAGTGGTCGCCGTCGCGCTCGATCCGGGTCTGGATGTTGGTGGCGTCGGACGAGGCGACCTCGGGCTCGGTCATCAGGAAGGCCGAACGGATTTCGCCGGCCATCAGGGGCTTGAGCCACCGCTCCTGCTGGGCGGCGTCGCCGTACATATGCAGGACTTCCATATTGCCCGTGTCGGGCGCGTTGCAGTTGAACGCCTCTGCCGACCACAGCGCTCGGCCCATCAGCTCGGCGATGGGCGCGTATTCCAGGTTCGACAGCCCCGCCCCGTGCTCGCCCGGCAGGAACATGTTCCACAGGCCCTCGGCCCTGGCCCTGGCCTTCAACGTCTCCATCACCGGCGGCTGGCGCTTGGGATCGGCGCGGACCTGGGCGCGATACTCCGCCTCGCGCGGCAGAACCTCCGCCTCCATGAAACGGCGCACCCGTTCGCGCCAGTGTTCGCCCCGCTCGCTCAGCCGGAAATCCATCTTACGCCTCTCCCGAAATGAAAACGGCGCGGCCCCGTCGGAGCCGCGCCGTCGAACATCAAGCCTCAGCCCGCCGTCAGCCCTTGAGCAGCGGCGCCAGCTTCTGGGCGATCATCATGTCGCCCGCGATCTTCAGCTTGCCCTGCATGAAGGCCATCATCGGGTCCAGACGGCCCTCGGCCAGGGCGACGAAGTCGTCCCACTTGATCGAGACGGTGGCGTCAGCCGGCTTGTCGTCGTTGCTGACGGTGTTCGGAGCCGAGGCGCCGTCGATGAAGATCTTGCCGTCATCGCCGAAGTCCAGCTTCACGGTCTTGCCCAGACCCGAGTTTTCGCCGACGGCGGCGCGGATCTTGTCGGTGGCGAGGGCCAGATCGGCCATGTGCGTCTCTCCCGTTGAGAAGTTGAACCACACGCCTAACCCGCGCGCCGGGCGGCGCCAAGATCACGCAAGGGAAGGTCAGGCCAGGAAGCCCCTACGGCGCCGGTTCCATCACCTGTGGTCCAGCTTACATGAGTTTGCGTTCAGCCCCGTCGAGATGGCCTAGAAGTTGCGCGCTTGCGTAACAAGGACTCGCCAATGACCCGTCTGCTCACCCCGGAGGAAGTTCGCCTGGACCAGTTGTGGCGCGAGCACTTCGGCCAACCCCTGCCCATGATCGGCGCCCCCGAGGTCGCCCGGCGCATCCTGCGACAGCACGGCGTCGCCGTGCGCCGCCCCAGCGACGCCAAGGCCGCCGCCCCTGAGGAGGGCCGGCGCTGACTTCTGATTTTCGGAAAGAAATCTGGCGGAGACGGAGGGATTCGAACCCTCGGTACCCCTTACAGGGTACGACGATTTAGCAAACCGTTGCCTTCAGCCACTCGGCCACGTCTCCGGCAGGCCGCGTGGATAGCGAGTCGCGCGACGCTTCGCAATGCGGAACTGACGCCCTTTGTGTTAACCCGGCATAAGAGTGGCATGTGACACGGGGTTCGCACCCCATTTTGCTCGATATCGGGAAAAAGACTTGGCCATCACTCCTGCTGACACTCTGGGCTCTGCGACAGAAGGCGCACGCGCGAATCGCGCAGCGCTGGTCGAATCGCGCGCCCCGGCGGGGCGTGCGGGTCGGGCTCGACGCGGCCCCTTGCGGCCGGACGTCTGGCTGAACACCCGGCAGCGCGCGGCCGCGCGGCGGCGCGTCTTCTACTTCCGCGGCGTCGACATCGTCGCGTCGAGCTTCCTCTGCCTTGTGGCGATCGGCCGCATGAACGTCGGCGGTCTGTCGCACGTCACCCTGCTCGAAGCCGCGCCCATTCTGATCGGCGCGCTGATGACCCTGGGCCTGATGCGGTCGCTGGGCCTGTATCGTTTTGACAATAGCCGGGCGCCCGCGCGTCATCTGGCCGGGGTCGCCGCCGTGGCGGGCGTGGGCGGCGCGGTCGCCTGCCTGCTGGGTCTGGCCTTGCCCAATAACGAAACTCCGCTGGCGGAATACGGCTGGTGGGCGATCGCCTCCGCAGTGCTGCTGACCGGCCTGCACACGATCTGGCGGATGCTAGTGGCCCAATGGCGCAGCCGGGGCGATCTGACGCCCAACGTCGTCGTGGTCGGCGCCACCCGCCATGCCGAATCCCTGATCCGCGAGGCGCTGGACCGGCGCGACCTGAATATCCTTGGCGTGTTCGACGATCGGCTGGCCCGCACGCCCGACGCCCTGGCCGGGGTGCCGGTTCTGGGCGGGACGGACGCCCTGCTGGAGCATCGGCTGACGCCCTATATCGACCGCGTCATCCTGGCCATCGACCCCAAGGCCGAGGCGCGCGTCCGCGCCCTGACCCATCGCCTTGAGGTTCTGCCCATTCCCCTGACCCTGCTGGTCGACCCCAAGGGCGCGGCTCAGCGGAACGAGGCGCTGGAAAAGCTGGCCTCGGCGTCCCTGCCCCTGCTGGGCGGCGCGGTGGACGGCGAGCGCCGCGCCTTCAACAAGCGCATTCTCGACATCATCCTGTCCGCGCTGGCCCTGGTCGTGCTCAGCCCTGTGCTGTTCCTGATCGGCCTGGCCGTGCGGATGGACAGCAAGGGGCCGGCCCTGTTCCGCCAGCGCCGCCACGGCTTCAATCAGGAAGAGATCGTGGTGTGGAAGTTCCGCACCATGCGTCAAGAAGCCTCCGACGCCACCGCCAGCCGTCAGGTGACCGCCGACGACGACCGGGTGACGCGCCTGGGCAAGATCCTGCGCGCCACCAGCCTGGACGAACTGCCGCAGCTGGTGAACGTTCTGCGCGGCGAGATGTCGCTGGTCGGGCCGCGCCCGCACGCCATCGGCATGAAGACCGGCGACGCCGAGTCGGCGCGTCTGGTCGCCGAGTACGCCCACCGCCACCGCATCAAGCCCGGCATGACCGGCTGGGCCGCCATCAAGGGTTCGCGCGGGCCGCTGCATACGGCGGATGAAGTGCGCGACCGGGTTCAGCTGGATATCGAATACATTGAGCGTCAGTCCTTCTGGCTGGACCTGTGGATCATCGCGGTGACCGTTCCCGTGCTTCTGGGCGACAGGATGGCCGTGCGCTGATGTTCTGGAGGGGGGTGTTCGGCTACCTGCCGGCCAATATCGTGCAGGGCGTGGTCGGGTTTCTGACCATCATCATCTTCACGCGCCTGCTGTCGCCCGAGGATTTCGGGCGCTATGCGCTGGCCTATTCGGTGCTGACGCTGGCCCATGTGGCGACGTTCAGTTGGCTGGAAGCCTCCATGGCCCGCTTCTGGGCGGCCCAGTCCGACGAAACGCAGATGGCCGGGCATTTCGCCAGCCTGTATCGCGCCGCCTTCCTGATCACCGCCGTCTTCGTGCCTGTAGCCGGGCTGCTGGTTTGGCTGTGGCCCATGCCGGACAGCTTCCGCCTGCCGCTGGCGGTGGCGCTGGCGGGGATTCCCGTGCGCTGCTTCCTGAAGCTGGCGCAGGAGCGGTTCCGCGCCGCGGGCGAGGTCGGCCCCGCCGCGGCCATCGACATCTGGAGCGCGGTCGCAGGGCTGGCCTTCGGCGTCGGCCTGGCCCTGCTGGGGATGGGAGCCGAGGCGCCGCTGGCGGGGATGCTGCTGGCGCCGCTGGCCGCCCTGCCCTTCGTCCTGCCCGCCGAACTGCGCGAGGCGAAGCGCGGACGGCTGGATCGCCAGCGGCTGAAGGCCTACGCCGTCTACGGCTATCCGATCGCCGTCGGTCTGGGGCTGACGGTAGTGCTAGCCTCGACCGACCGCTTCCTGCTGGCCCTGTTCATGAATGAGGCGGCGGTCGGCGCCTATCACGCGGCCTACAGCATCGCCAACCGGACGCTGGACGTCATGTTCGTCTGGCTGGGCGCGGCCGGGGCGCCTGCTCTGGTCATGGCGCTGGAGCGCGGCGGGCGCGAGGATCTTCAAGTAGCCGCGCGGGAGCAGGCCTCGACGCTGGTGCTGATCGGCCTGCCCGCCGCCGTGGGCGTGGCGCTGGTGGCGCGGCCGCTGGCCGAGTTCATGATCGGCGAAGACCTGCGCACGGTCGCCGCCTCGGTCACGCCGTGGGTGGCGCTGGGCGCCTTCCTGTCGGGGATGACGACCTATTATTTCGGACAGGCCTTCACCCTGGGCCGTCGCACCGGCTGGCTGCTGCTGGCCATGAGCATTCCGGCGGGCAGCAACATCATCCTGAACGTCCTGCTAATCCCGCGCTTCGGCGTCATGGGGGCGGCGTGGGCGACGGCGATCAGCTTTGCGCTCGGTCTGGCGGCCTCCATGACCATCGGGCGACGCATCCTGCCTCTGCCCGTGCCGTGGAACGCCCTGGCGCGATGCGGTCTGGCCGCCGCCGTCATGGCGGGCGTCGTGATGATGCTGCCGCCGATCGGAGGCTTCCTTGAGCTGATGCTGGACGCAGGCGTCGGCATGATCGTCTACGGCGTCGTCGCATACGCCCTAAACGCGGCCGGGGTGCGCGACCTGAGCGTGCGGCTGAAAGCCTTCCTGCGCGCACGGAGGCAGACAGCATGAGTCTCGCGATTCATCACGACAGCTCAGCGTGGGCCGAGGCGCGACCGATCCTGTCGGTGCTGATTCCCTTCCTGCGCGACGATCCGACCGACCTGTTGCAGCGTCTGGACGCCGAGGCGCCCGGTCTGGCCGGACAGGCCGAACTGATCGTGCTCGACGACGGCACCAAGGACGCCGCGCTGACCGCGCGTCTGAGCGCCCTGATCGACGGCATGGCCCTGCCCGTGCGCCTGATCTCGCTCGACGCCAATCAGGGCCGTTCGGAAGGCCGCAACCGCCTGGCCCAGGCCGCGCGCGGTCAGACCTTCCTGTTCCTGGACAGCGACATGAGGCCCGACCATCCGGGCTTCCTGAAGACGTGGGTCGATCTGGCCCGCGACGCGCGCCCGGCGGTGGCCTTCGGCGGCTTCTCCCTGTTGCAGGCGCCGCAGGACGCGCGCTTCGCCGTCCATCGCCACATGGCGGCGCGGTCCGACTGCATCCCCGCGGCCCAGCGCGCCGAACAGCCCGAGAAATACGTCTTCACCTCAAACCTGCTGGTCCGCCGCGACGTCTTCGATACGGAGACCTTCGACTCCGGTTTCAGCGGCTGGGGCTGGGAAGACGTCGAGTGGGCCATGCGCGTCTCGCGCAGGTTCGAGGTCGTCCATCTGGACAATCCCGCCACCCACATGGGTCTGGACACGGTCGAGGCCCTGGCCGCCAAATACGAACAGTCGGCGCCGAACTTCGCCCGCGTCGCAGCGCGCCACCCCGACTTCGTGTCGGCCTACCCCAGCTATCGCGTCGCCAAGGCGTTGAAGGCCGTGCCGGGACTGAAGGCGCTGCGCCCCCTGATCAAGGGCGCCGCCCGCGCGCCTGTCCTGCCGACCGGCCTGCGGGCCTTCGCCCTGCGCCTGTACCGCGCGGCCCTCTATGCGGAGGCGATATGAGCGCGCCCGACGTCGCCGTCGTCATCCCCACCATGCGCCGTCTGGACAGCCTGACGCGCGCCTTGCGCTCGGTCTTCGTTCAGGAAGGCGTGACGATGCGCCTGCGCGAGATCGTCGTCGTCGACAACGACCCCGAGGCCAGTTCGCGCGAAACGGTCGAGGCCCTGCGGCCTGAATCGCCCGTCCCGCTCATATGGACCCATGCGCCGCGCCCCGGCGTCGCCACCGCGCGCAACACGGGACTGGCCGCCACCTCAGCGCCCCTGATCGCCTTCCTCGATGATGACGAGACCGCCTCGACCGACTGGCTGGCCGCCCTGTTGAGCGCCCAAGCGGCGACCGGCGCCGACGCCGTCTTCGGCCCCATCCGCGGACGCGTGCCCGAGGGCACAGGCTGGACCACGCCCTATCTGGAGCGTTTCTTCGGCCGTCACGGACCGGACCGGGACGGCGTGCTGGATCACGCCCACGGTTGCGGCAACTCCCTGCTGGTTCGGGCCACGGCCCTGCCCGGCGACCAGCCTTTCCATGTCGGGTCGGATCAGATCGGCGGCGAGGACGACGTCCTGTTCGCCGCCCTGCAGGCGCGCGGAGGACGTTTCGCCTGGGCCTCCGACGCCTGGGTGGATGAGTTCGCCCCACCCCATCGCGCCACCCTGCGTTACGCCCTGACGCGCGCCTTCGCCTATGGCCAGGGGCCCAGCCAGACCGCCGCAGAGGCGAAGAACTGGCCCGGCGTCGCGCGCTGGATGGCGGTGGGCGCCGCGCAGACGGCGGTCTGGGGCGCGGCGACGTTGGCGCTCAGCCTGATCCGTCACGCCAGGCGCGCCGACATGGCCGACCGTACGGCGCGGGGACTGGGCAAGATCCTCTGGATGAAGGGCTTCGAGCCGCAGTTCTACGGCCAACGCGAGTTGGACCGACTGAAACGCGCGGCCGAGCAGGGCTAGTTCGGCTTAGCCGATGAACCGCTTGAGCAAGGCGGGCGGCTTCCACCTGGCCCGATTCATCACAACCCCGGCGATGCGGCCGCCCTGGGCGTCGATCTCGTCACGCAGGGCGACGGGCCCGGCCGCGTCGGTCGTCTCGGCCGCGACCACCAGGACGGTGGCGTCGGCCAGCGGCGCCAGGGTCAGGATCATGTCGCTGCGATCCGCCGCAGGGGCGTCGATGACCACGGTGTCGGCGTGTGCGCGCAAGCGGGTCCAGTAGCGGGCGTCGTTGATCGCCTCAGCGCGTTGACCGGCCCGCAGGATTTCGTTGTGGAACCGCGTGACGTAAAGGCGGCCGCCCAAGCAGGTCTTGGCCGTCATCAGCCGCCCCGGCGCCACAGGCCGTCCTTCGCGATCCCGCATCGGCGGCGTCACCGCATAGAAGGCCGATCCGTCCGAAGAGGCCTGAACCGCCGGCCCCAGCCGCCCGAAGCGGTCCGGCTGCGCCGCCACCTGCTCCATCTGCGCCTGCTGCGTCAGATCGCCGTCGACCAGCCACGCCGGGCGACGGCCCCGCACGGCGGCCATGCGGGCGAACTCGCGCGCCACGGTCGAAACGCCCTCGCCCGTCTGGGCGGCGGCGAACAGGATCACGCGGCCGCGATGCGCCGGCGCTGGTCCCAGCGCCGCCCACAGTCCCGCCATTTCCGTCGTCAGATCGACCATGCGAATCGTTACGTGCGCCCTTTGACCCAGCCTAGCACGCGCAAGGCTCAGGCGCTCTTGGCGGGGGCCACGGCCAGGACCGGAGCCTGAAGCGTGCGGCTGAGGGTCGCCGGCATGACGAAGCCGCGCTGCAGGAAGACCCGCAGCAAGCCAACGCACAGGGCCGTGAACCCGGCGAAGGCCAGGACGGCGATCATAAGCGGGAAGCGCAGGCTCTTGCCCTTCGACGGCGGTTGGGCGCGTTCGATGACAGTGACGTTGTCGGCGCCCGCCTTGACCAGTTCGTTGTCGGCGCGGCTCTGCGTCTCGCGCTGCTGGAACTCACGGATCGAGGCCGTCAGCACTTCACGGTTGCCGGCCAGCGTCGAGTTGCGCGACTCCAGCTCGGTCAGACGCGCCTGACGCGCGCGCAGATCGCCCAGTTGGCGATCCAGCACCGCCAGGCGGGCGCCCAGGGCGTCCCGCTCGGCCTGGGCGTTGATGCGGGTGGTCTCCAGCTCGACCCAGACGGGGTTCGGCCCCGTGCGGACTTCCTTGGCGCCGACGGCCGTGCCCGAGCCGACATAGGCCTGAAGCTGGGCGATCTTGGAATCGATCTCGCGCACCGGCTGGGCGTCGGGCTGGTAGCGAGCCAGCAGGCTCTCACGCTCGGTGCGCAGTTGCAGGATCAGGTCTTGAGCCGAGACGTTCAGATCTTGATACAGGGCCACCTCGGCCGGGGTGCGCGCCAGTTGCGCCACCAGGGTCGCCAGCCGCTGCGAGGCCTGCTGCAACTGGGCCTGGACGCCCATCCGCTCGGTGAAGACGGACTGATAGCTGTTGGCGACCGTGGACTTGGCCGTGGTGAAGTCGCCGATGGCGTTGGTGCGCAGGAACTCCTCATAGGCGCGATCGGCGTCGGCCAACTCCTGCTCGAAGGTCTGACGCTGGGTGCGGATGGCCGAGGTCGCGCGGTCCTGGAAGACCTCGCGGCGATAGGTCAGATACTGGTCGATCACCGTGTTCAGCACGCGCGCCGACAGAGCCGGATCGCCGCTCTTGTAGCTCAGACCCACGACGGGGCTGAGCGGCGTGACCTCTACGCCCAGGCCAGAGGCCACCGAGCGGATGGCGGCGGCTTCCTGACGCGCCGGGCTTTCGGTCGAAGGCACGCCGCCCTGGAAGCTCTCGACGCCCAGGGCTCGCACCACGCGGCGCTTGACCTCAAGGCTGTTCAGGATGGCGGCCTCGGACTGAGCCACCTCGCTGGCCGAGGGCGGCATGGCGCGTTCGCCCATGCCCACGCGCGGCTGATAGACGTATTCCTGACCCACGCCGACAAACAGGCTGGCGCCCGCCGTGTAGGTCTTCTTCATGGTCATGACGACGGCCGCGCCGATGGCGGCGATCACCAGAAAGATCACGATCATCAGCACCAACTCGCGGAACAGCAGGGCCACGACGTCGACGACGCCGTAACGGGGACGAGCTGCTGCGAGGGAGGAACGCATGAAGATCGATTTTCTCGGTCAATGACTATTGTGCGCCACACTGAGGGCCACGCGTTAACCACGCGTTACCTATAAGCCGTCAGCTTTGCCGAAGACGAAAATTCTCCGCCTGGACCGTCCCCGACCATGGATCTTGATCGCCGCCTCATCCTCATGGCGCTGGCCGCCGGACTGGCCGGATGCGCCGGCGGCGCCCCTGCGGGCGGCGCCCGACCGCGTCCTACCGTGGTCGACGACTTCCCGCCCAACCTGCCCTTCGCCGACTGGACCGAGGTGGAGCCTGAATACCGGCTCTATCCCGGCGACGATATCGAGGTAGCCTTGCCGACCGCGTCGGAACTGACGCGCCAGTTGAAGATCGCGCCCGACGGCCGGGTCTCCCTCCCTCTGCTCGGACACGTCATGGCGGCGGATCGCAGCCTGTCCGAGCTGGAGGCCGACATCTCCTACGGCTACGCCCCCCACCTGCTGCGGCCCGAGGTCGAGGTGACGCTGCGCCAGGCCGGCCCGATGAAGGTCTGGGTCGACGGCGAGGTGCGCAATCCCGGCATGTTCGACATGCCCGGCGACATCGACGCCTATCAAGCCGTCATCATGGCCGGCGGCGTGCTGCCGTCCGCCAGATCCTCGCGCTGCGCCCTGATTCGACGCGGCCCCGGCGACGTCCGCATGATGAAGGTGATCGACCTGAGCGCCCCTCGCGCCGAGATCATGCCGATGCGACGCGGCGACATCATCTTCGTGCCGCGCTCGACACTGGGCGAACTGGCCGCCTTCTTCACCCAGTTCCGCGCCGCCCTGCCGATCGGCTTCTCCTATGCCATCAACGGCGGCTACGCCTCGACCTGACGGTCGCTGGATCGCTTCCCCTTCAAACAAGCGTCGAGGCGGAACCGGAGAGAGCGCCGATCCAGCCATGCGGGCCAACTGGCTCGACGCCATTGACGCTGTTTCGACTGCTGGATTTATGAAGCGCTCTTGAGCAGTCGCACGCTGACGGTCTCAAATCCATACGATACGACGCCTCCGCTTGAAGGAGGCTAAACCGTGGTCGGGGCGATATGTCCACAATGGTAAGCGCACCGGAATTCCGCTTTCGACCCTCAGTGGACCTTCAACGCGCCCGGCGGAAGGCTGGATAGATAGTTGGAAATCGCTTCGACCGTAGCCTTCGCACGAGAACTGGTCGTTGAATTCCGCGTCAGCCCAATGTGCCCGACCTCGGTATCCTCAAGATAAGCGGACACGTCCGCAAGAGACTCGCCGCGCCTCAATCGACCCACGACTTGGAGGAGATAGCCGTCGTATTCGTCGGCGCATCCTCCTCCGTCTTGCCACTCGCCATCGCTGAGTTCCCGCAGGCCGATGGGATCCCAGAGCGACCAACCGATCTCGCGCAAGCGCGATAGCTTCACTTTTGGCAAGTCGCTCATGTCAGCAAGGTGGCCCCAAAACCGAAGGTCGGCAATCCACCCTCAAGCGAACTTCGCTTGCCGGCCTTTAGCCCTGCTCTAAGCCGCTCTACTTGCGTGGCGTTGGGACACAGATTACAGGGACAGAACCTGCGAAATAATCGCAGCATTTTTATTGATACGCGGGGTACCAAGATGGCAGCCAACACCATGCCGAGCGCCGGCGGGCGTATGCCGGCTGCCTGCGGAACAGACGATCTGTTCCACTTGTCACCATCGATGGTGCAGGCGCAAAGCGCCGCATCCATAGGATCGCTTAATCAATGCAAAAAATCGAGCAAGAGGCCTATTCGGTCGCTCAGACTACTTTAGCTGAACTCTCTTCGATCCATGTCGCTGTCGCGTCCGCCCTGGACGGTACGATTGACGGCGAGGTCTGGGTAGACAACCCAGCCAATCCTCAGGTGGCGGTCGTAGCCAACGGCGACGCCTACTATCTGGGCGGAAACCCTCACGCCGGGGCCGAAACTTTCGACGGCCTCCGAGAGATAATCCCTGACTGGGCCTATCTCTTTACAGAACCCCGTTGGAGTTCACGCCTTCCCAAGGCGTGGAACAATGCGTTCGCAATACCTCACCCCCGTGTTCGCATGGGGTATATGGCAGGCGTTGCGTTGCCGGCGCCGCGCCAGCTCGACTCAGGATTTGAGATCCTGCCTATCGATCGTGCGCTGTTCGACCGGAATCCCGGCAACATTGAAGCGCTGGAGGACTGCGTTGAAGGGTGGACCTCTCCAGAGGCGTTCTTCAACCTCGCTGTCGGGTACTGCGCTCTGCACAATGGGCGGATTGTCAGCCACAGCCTGACGGACAGCGTCAGCGGGCAGCGGTGCGAAGTGGGCGTCGGCACGGAATCTGACTTCCGGCGACAGGGGCTTGGACGCATGGTCGCCTCAATGACGATCGCCGAATGCGTTCGGCGCGGTCTTCATGGCGTCGAGTGGCACAGCCATGCGTCCAACAAGGGCTCCATTGCGATTGGCGGATCAATCGGCCTTTCCGAACTGGATCGGCATGTCGCCTATAGCTGCAGGCTGCCTGCCGAGAATGTCGGCGACCTAACCCCCGATCACTGTCGCGATCTGGCCGTGCATTTCGAGCGGGCCAGCGAGCAGATCAACTGGAGCCGTTTTCATGCGGCCGGAGCACGAGCGCTCGCTGGCGACCACGAAGGCGCACTGGCGAATGTTCGGCTTCTGATCGAAAGCGACTGGGAGGGCGAAGCGGAGTGGCTGGAAGAATTCTGGGCTCTGCAAACCCTCGCAGATGATCTGGCGTTCCAGGCGCTCCTCGCGCGCAAGCGCGAATTGGACCTCTAGCTAACCAGCACTTTCTGGCCGCATCATCAGATGCGGCCAGATTCTTTTACGTGTCCGCCATCAGCGCTTCCGGCGCCATTTGACGTGCCGCCGAAGTGCAAGCACGACTGCGGCGGACTACAGGCCGCCAATCCTTCAGCCGCCCGGAACTGCATCTGGCGACGGCGGGTGGCGCCGCGTGAGCGCCGCGAAACGACTGGAGCCTTAGCTCGTTCTTCCAAGGATAGCTTTTCCAAAAAGCAGAGAAGATAGGCATTTCGCTCCCTCTTTCGTAGACGAAGAAGAACGTCGCCCGAACTTCCTCCGGAACTATTCCAGGACTTCACTCCCGGAGCGGCCCGTTCGATCCCCAAACGTTCTCATGGCGATGACGCCCAGATCTGGGACGTCCACCTAAGCTTTTGATCTAGTGAAAAATCCGTGGTGGTTGGAGGCGGCTACAGCCGTAGCCCCACACTGGAACTTGCTGTGAAGATCGCTGTTTGAGGGCGCATTGCAGCGCACAGCACAATGTCTGCTATCCACCCTAAGCGGTCGTGGCGCTCAATGCCTTCAAATACGCCCATAGTCTCGCGCTAGCGTTCCGCAATGCGGCACGGACATCGGCGACAGGCATCTTCCCCATTGCGTCTCCGTCTGGCCCAGGATCACGGAAAATCACTTTATCACCCGCGAATTCAGCTAGCAGAACAGTGTAGCCGCTCATGGAGACATTGTGCGATCTCCCGCTTTCAAGAGCTTCCAACTCTCCAAGCAGGTCCGTGAGGATTTGTGCAAGACTAGCGGGGCAGTATGAGACGACCTTATCGCATATCATATAGCGTAAATCATGGTCGGGCTGGCCGTCGGCTACACCGTACGCAAACGCCCAACTGACTTTTTTAGGGGGAGCGACCGTACCGTGATCGGGCAGCTCCGGCTCGAATGTTACTTCAAAAACCATGGCAGCATCCTGACGCTGATGATGTCCGCTAACCACCCTTAATCGAACTTCGCTTCACGACCCATTGCGGAAATCGGCTTCGGATCGATACTATCCAACGAAATGATCAAACGCGCGACTGTCATCACAGCAATCCTATTGACCGCTGGATGTGTGAGCGAACCTGTCGCCGCTCGTGTGGAAAGTGTTTCTCATTCAAGCGGAAACGTGACGATAACGCTCGACGTTTCCGACCGCTTGTTCGACATGCTCCAAGGTAGCGATTTCTTCAGTCGCGCCTCGATTGAGCTAGTTAAACCCGGCACGCAGATTAGGCTTTTGTCGGACGAACTAATATCAGGCACGGCGACTGACGAGAATAATAAACGAGTTGTTGCCCGTTTCCAGTGTCCGGCTGCCACAAGCCCTGAAGCACTCATTCTAAACGGGGCCTCTGACTATGAGGTAGTGGTCACTTGGAACGCCCACATGTTTATCGGCTCACGCGGAGCTTTGCGGATGCGTCTGTCGGACGAGCGACTATGCGAGGCCACAGGCAACGTCGACTAACCACCCTTAAGCGAACTTCGCTTCACGACCCATTGCTGACGTTTGGGGCATTCTTTCTGGCGTTGTTTTTTACCGCCCGTTTTTAGCCGCCCGTGACTGGCGAACACACGCAGCCCGTGTAGAGTTACAGTGCCGGCATGGAGCCAAGTGTGAACATTTTGCCATCCACTCTGATGATAGCGTCTATCCTCGGATATCTATTCTTGAGCAAGAGCCGGTCGATCATCGAAGCGCGGCCCATGGGAGCCGCCCTCTACCGCGGTTTGCAGACTGCGTCTTTGCTGGTGTTGATAGCGCTGTTTAGCTGGCAGGTATTTTCTATGGGATTCGAAATGGGCGGTGACGTGGCCCGTCGCGACGCGCGCGCCGAGGCGCGGGCCCTGGCCTCCTAGTAACGATACGCTGGACTATCGGCGCTTGACGCAAGTCCAATGTCCGCTTTCCACCCTTTGCGGACGTTCGCAGAGTCTGTTTTTAGGAACCAAGAGCGAGCGCTGATCAACGAAACCGATCGAACGGCGGCGCTTCCGCCTTATGGACGAGTGTAAAACTCATCTAGCCCAAACGAGCTTAAACCGTGGTCGGGGCGAGAGGATTCGAACCTCCGACCCTCTGGTCCCAAACCAGATGCGCTACCAGGCTGCGCTACACCCCGGACCGACGGAGCGCTCTCATGGCACGAGCAGGCGGCCTCCGCAACGGATGAGGCGTCCTATTGTGGCTCAGGGACGAAAGAAGGGGTGTTTAACCTGGTCGCCGGGCTTGGCGCCGATCTCATCCGTGCGGCCGGCCCGCAGTTCGAGCACGCCATTGGCCGCGCCGTTCGAGGGAATCGGAGCATCGGAGTTGGGCGTGGCGTGTTTGGCGATCGAAACGATTCGCCCGCGCGGATCGATGTAGATGATGTCCAGCGAGCTGGGCGTGTTGCGCATCCAGAAGCTCTGCTCGCCCGCCGCGGGGAACTGGAACAGCATCCCCCGGTCGTCAGGAAGCGGCGGACGGAACATCAGGCCTCGCTGCCGCGCCTCATCGTCGTCGGCGATCTCCACCATGAACTTGTGCTCGCCAGAGGCCGTGACGATCGCCAGCGGCTCCAGCGGGCGGCCGTTCTCATCCAGCGGCCCCTTCTTCGCGCAGGCCGTCGTCGCAGTTGCGGCCGAAAGCGCCAGGATCAGCATGAGACGCCGGCTGTGGTTCATGTCTTCGTCCCCCTAGCGGACGAGACTCACCCGCCCGGTCTGATATCGGCCACGACCAGCCCCTTGGGGCCTTCCGCGAAACGCACGTTCACCGGATCGCCCGGCAACAGGTCGTCCAGCCCGCAGCGGCGCAGCGTCTCGACGTGGACGAAGATATCGCCCGCCTGACCGTCGCGCACGACGAATCCATAGCCCTTGGTGCGATTGAACCATTTGACGACGGCGGCTTCCAGCGGCCCGTCAGGCAGGCCTTCGGGTCGGGCGTGGGCCGAACTGCGCGTCAGCTCCCGCCGAGCCGGCGCGGCGCTGGCTTCCAACTCCACGATATTGATCACCTGCCAGCCCTTGGCCCGCTTGGCGCATTCGCAGACGATAGCCGCGCCCTCGCCCGCCATCTCATGGCCTGCGTCGCGCAGGCTGGTGACGTGCAGCAGCACGTCGCGTTCCTCGGTCAAATCCGGCTGGTCCGGCACGATGAAGCCGTACCCCTTGCCGGCGTCGAACCACTTGACCCTTCCGACGACCTTTACGGTCTCAATCGGCTCCATCACGTCAATACTCGCCACCTTGAACCCCCGCCCGCGACAATGCGGGTCAGCTACACTAACACGGTTCTTTCAACTCGGACAGACAAGTTGCCCTTTTTGCGCCATATTGTCGACAAGCAAATGTCGCGCACGCGAAAAGGCCGCGCGAAGGGGCTCGGTGAAAGAGATAACAATGACGGGAGAAGGAGTTATTCGCTCCGCGTGGCAGTCCCTAGGGGAATCGAACCCCTCTTTTCAGGTTGAAAACCTGACGTCCTAACCGATAGACGAAGGGACCGCTGCGCGGAGGAGCGGCCTGATAGCCGTCCCTTTTCGGCGATGCAAGAGGGCGTCGCGCGCTTTTTCAAAAAAACGACAGAGACGCCGTTTCAGCGCCCGATCACGGCGCCGATCAGCATCCAGACGGCAGCATCCAGACGGCAGCATCCAAGCGCGCGAAATCACCGCTGGAAACGTCTTCGATTGTCGGGGGGAAAGATAACTCCGCGTGGCAGTCCCTAGGGGAATCGAACCCCTCTTTTCAGGTTGAAAACCTGACGTCCTAACCGATAGACGAAGGGACCGCTGCGCGGAGGACCGTGTAGATAGCCGCCGATTCCGCTTATGGCAAGCGCGGCGAAGCGGATTTGTGCGACTTTTTCAAAGACCTGCGTCGTTTCACGGCCAAGGCTGACTGTGCTCAAGCCATGCGCGGGTCGGCGACGTCCTCGATCTCGAACTGCACGCCGCGACGGCCGCTCCAGTCATCCGCCCGAAGCCGCCCGACCACGTTCAATCCCCCCTGCCCCGCCAGCAGCGCCTTGCCCGTCGGCAGGTCGGCGCAGCGCCAGGCGATGGCCCGCACCGAGGCGCCGTCAGGGCCCACCAGGCGGCACCGCACATGGCCGCCGTTCATGGCGACCGGCTCGCGCGCCTGAACCCCTTCCAGCGCGAACAGGGGCTCCGGGTTGGCGGGGCCGTAGGGGGCCAGTTGCTCGAACGCCTCGAACAGATCGCGGGTGGCGGCGCGCGGGTCGATCAGGGCGTCGACCTCGACCCAATCCTGGGCCACGGCCTCGACGCGCTCGGTCGACAGGCGCTCGTTGAGGAAGGCGCGCAGTTCGTCGACGCGATCCGCCGCCACCGTCAACCCCGCCGCCATGGCGTGTCCGCCGCCCGCGATCAACAGGCCTTCATTCCACGCCGCCTGCACGGCCCGGCCCAGATTCATGCCGGGCTGCGAACGGCCCGAACCCTTGCCGACGCCGTTGACGGCGTCGACGCCGATGACGATGACGGGCTTTCTCCAGCGTTCGCGCAGGCGTCCGGCGACGATGCCGACCACGCCGGGATGCCAGTCCTCGCCGCTGACGACCACTGCGGCGCTGTCGCCGGCGTGGGCGCCGGTCGCCTCGACGCGACGGACGGCCTGCTCCGTGACCTCGGCCTCGACCTCGCGCCGGGCGACATTTAGGGCGTCCAGTTCCTGGGCCAGCATCCGCGCCTCATCGGGATCGTCGGTGGACAGCAGGCGCGCGCCAAGGTCCGACTTGCCGATGCGGCCGCCCGCATTGATCCGCGGGCCGAGGATGAAGCCCGCGTGGTTGGTCTTGGCCGGTCCCGGCTCGGCGCCCGCCGCCGCCAGCAGGGCGCGCAGGCCCGGATTGCGCCAGTGCGACATGACCCCCAGCCCCAGACTGGTCAGGGCGCGGTTGAAGCCGGTCAGGCCCGTCACGTCGCAGATGGCGCCCATGGCGGCCAGATCCAGCCACTGGCGAATGTCCGGCTCGGCCTTGCCCTCGAACAGGCCGCGCCCGCGGGCCTCGCGGTTCAGGGCGGCCAGCAGGACGAAGACCACCCCCGCCGCCGCCAGATTGCCCTGCCCCGAACCGCATCCCGGCCGGTTCGGATTGACCACGGCGAGGCAGGCGGGCGGCTCTTCGCGCATCATGTGGTGGTCGATGACCACGACCTTCAGGCCGATGGCCGCCGCATGGGCCACCGCCTCATTGGCCGCCGCGCCGCAGTCGACGGTGATGACCAGATCGGCGCCGCGCGCCTTCAGCGTATCGAAGGCCCGCGCGCTGGGGCCGTAGCCCTCGGTCAGGCGGTCGGGGACATAGATGGGCAGGTCCGCGCCCAGGGTGCGGAACCAGCGCACCAGCAGGGCCGCGCTGGACGCCCCGTCCACGTCGTAGTCGGCGAAGACGTGGATGCTGGCCTGCGCCTGAAGCGCGTCGACGATGGCGGCGGCGGCGGCGTCCATGTCCATGAAGCTGGACGGATTGGGGAACAGCGCCTTGAGCGTGGGTTTCAGGAAGTCGGCGCCCTGTTCCGCCGCCACCCCGCGCGACGCCAGCGCCCGCGCCAGCGGCTCGTCCAGACCCAGCGCCTGGATATGCGCCCGCGTCACGCCCGCCTCGGCCGGGCGCAGCCGCCAGGCTCGGCCCGACAGGGATCGGGACACGTCGAGGAAGGCGGGCGAGACGGCGCCGTCAGCCATCAGAGCGCGCCGCCGAGACGGCAAAAGGGTTCAGACGGGACATGGGCCATGACGGCTCCTCGCACTCAGGTCGGCGAAACGCGGCCGGAGCGGCAGGATCGCCGGATTCGCCCAGACGGGCGACGAAAGCCAAACGGCGACCTTGGGCCGCCGCCACGACTATTGCGGACGCGGCCGGTCGATGGGAGGCGGCGCCTTGGCGCGCTGACGCAACGCCTCGGCGTAGGCCTCGACCTCTTCCGCCGTGCGCGCCGTTTCAGGCGACATCTGGCTGGCGTCGATGCGGCGGTTGATCGATTCGGCGAAGACGGCCGGGTCTTCGTTCAACGTCCACTCGATGCGCGCGACCTCGGCGCCCAGAGCGGCGCTGCGCCCCTGCAGGGTGGCGACGCGGCCGGCGATCTGTTCCGGCCCAGGCAAGGGCTGGCTGGAGCGCGGAAAGTCCGCCCAGCGCGGATACTGGCGGTTCTCGTCCACCAGTTTCTGCACGCGCGGCGCCAGGGGCGAGGTCGGGTCGGTTTGAGGCGCGAAGGCGCTGACGCAGCCGCTCAGCAGCGCGGCTCCGCCCAGCATTGCCGCCAGACCTGTCTTTTTCAGCATCAGCACGTTCATTTCCTGCAACGACATATGCCATCATCGCGCCGGGAGGAAGGCGTGCGCGTCGCGCGCCCCCATCGGAGGTTCCGCGCCCATGGCCAAGCGCCCGACCAAGACCCCGTCCGCCACGCCGGATGCGCCCGCCGCGCCGCGCAAGTCCGGACGTCCCACCTCGGCCAAGCCGCGCGCCGCCAAGAAGCCCGCCCCTGTGGAAGAAATGAAGGCCGCCGCGCCTGAAAAAACCGCCGCCGAGGCCTCTGCCCCGCCGCCCCAAACGCCGAACGCCGCGCCCGACTTCATGGCCTTCAGCGCCGAACAGCGCCAGCAGCTCGAGACCCTGTCGCTGAACCTGGCCAAGGCGGCGATGATGGCCCAGACGGCGGTGGCCGAGGCGGCCCTGTCGCAGGCCGACCGCCCCGCCGCCCTGTCGCCGGATCCGTTCAACGTGGCCCCGGCCATGTCTTCCGTCATGACCAGCCTGGCCGCCCGCCCCGAAAAGCTGTTTCAGGCGCAGGCCGACCTGTTCGGCCGCTACATGGAGCTGTGGTCGACCACGACCCGCCGGGCGATGGGCGAGACAGTCGACAGCGTCGCCCCGTCCGACAAGCGGTTCCGCGATCCGGCCTGGTCCGAGAACCCCATGTTCGACATGATGCGCCAGTCCTATCTGGCCACCTCGGACTGGATGAACAGTCTGGTCTCCAGCGTCGAGGACGTCGATCCGCGCGTGAAGCGTCGGGCGGAGTTCTTCACCCGCCTGCTGACCGACGCCTTCTCGCCCGCCAACTTCCTGGCGTCGAACCCCGTGGCGCTGAAGGCCCTGGCCGAGACCAGCGGCGAATCCCTGGTGCGCGGGATGCAGAACTTCGCCGCCGATCTGGAGCGCGGCGCCGGGTCGCTGAAGATCAGCCAGGCCGACTATGGCCGCTTCGTTCTGGGCGAGAACGTCGCCACGGCGCCGGGTCAGGTGGTCTGGCGCGACGAGTTGTTCGAGCTGATCCAGTATGACGCCGCGACGGAGCAGCAGCATGCCGTCCCGCTGCTGATCTTCCCGCCGTGGATCAACAAATTCTACATCATGGACCTGCAGCCGGCGAACTCCCTGATCCGCTGGCTGAGCGCGCAGGGCTTCACCGTCTTCGTCTGCTCATGGGTCAATCCGGACCGCGACAAGGCGGAGTTCGGCCTCGACGATTACATGAAGAAGGGCGTCTATCGCGCGGTCGAAAAGACGTTGGAGCAGACCGGCCAGACGCATGTGAACACCGTCGGCTACTGCATCGGCGGCACCATGCTGGGCGCCAGCCTGGCGCACATGGCGGCCAAGGGCGACGACCGCGTCGCCTCCGCCACCTTCTTCGCCGCCCAGCACGACTTCGCCGAGGCGGGCGACCTGCTGCTGTTCACCGACGAGCACTGGCTGGCCGAGATCGAGCGGCTGATGGACGAGGCGGGCGGCGTCCTGCCCGGCACGGCGATGGCCGACACCTTCAACGCCCTGCGAGCCAACGACCTGATCTGGTCCTTCTTCGTGTCCAACTATCTGATGGGCAAGGCGCCGCCCGCCTTCGACCTGTTGGCGTGGAACGCCGACCAGACGCGGATGCCCAAGCGGCTGCACCTGCAATACCTGCGCCTGATGTACGGCCAGAACGCCCTGGCCAAGGGCGAGCTGGAGATCGACGGCGAGCGCATCGACCTGTCCAAGGTCCGCATCCCGCTCTATTTCCAGGCCAGCCGCGAGGACCACATCGCGCCGATGAATTCGGTCTATCGCTCGGCGCGGCTGTTCGGCGGGCCCGTGACCTATACGCTGGCCGGATCGGGCCACATCGCCGGGGTCATCAACCCGCCCTCCGCCCAGAAATATCAGCACTGGGTCAACGCCGCCCTTCCCGAAACGCTCCAGGAATGGCAAGCGAAAGCGGAACAGCATCCGGGCAGCTGGTGGTCGCACTGGGCCGATTGGCTGGGCGCAAAGTCCGGCGAGAAGATCGCCGCGCGCGATCCCAAGGCCGGGCCGCTGAAACCCATCGAACCGGCGCCCGGCGCCTATGTGAAAGTGAAGTCTTGAAGCGTATCGAGCCCAACCTGCTGCTGGCGATCACCACGGCCTTTCCCCTGGTCCTGCTGATCGCCACCGCGACCCTATTCGGCGCGCCGGGACAGTTGGTGAAGTACCTGGTGATCGCAGTGCTTGTGCCGGCCGCCTTCGTGCCGCTTAACAGCATGATGGCCAAGCGAATGGGCTCTCAACGCTCGCCGATGATCCACCCAGAGGCCGCCTCGACCGCCGTCTGGGCCAGCCTGTTTCCGGCGCTGATCATCCTGGCGGCGGGCGTGCCGGTGGTTTTTCCCGGCCACGACTACGGCCTGCTGATCATCATCGCCGCCATCTTCTTGGGCGGAACAGTAGAGTCAGCGATCAAGGCGGCGCGGGCGCGCTGATCGCGCGCCCGGACCGGCTTCACTTGAGGCCGGTCGCCTCATCCAGGCCCAGCATGATGTTGAGGTTCTGGACCGCCGCGCCCGAGGCGCCCTTGCCCAGGTTGTCCAGCAGGGCGACCAGACGCGCCTGCTCTCCTCCGCGATCACCGAAGACGTGCAGGCGCATACGGTTGGTGCCGTTCAGGCCCTCGGTCTCGATTCCGGTCATGGCCTCGGTCTCGTCAATCTCGGCCACCTCGACGAAATGCTGGCCCTCATAGGCCTCGACCAGGGCGCCGTGCAGCCGCTCGACCGAGGGCGTTTCCGGCAGGGCCGACAGGTGCAGCGGAACCTCGACCAGCATTCCCTGGCGATAGTTCCCCACGGCGGGCGAGAACAACACCGGGCGCGACAGTCCCGCGTGCTTCGTCATTTCCGGCACATGCTTGTGCTTCAGCGTCAGACCATAGGCGCGGAAGGCGGTCGACGCCCCCTCGGCCTCGAACTCGGCGATCATGGCCTTGCCGCCGCCGGAATAGCCGGACACCGCATTGATGGTGACGGGCCAGTCGGCCGGCACCAGCCCCGCCTTCACCAGCGGCCGCATCAGGCCGATGAAGCCGGTGGGATAGCAGCCGGGGTTCGACACCCGCGTCGAGGCGGCGATGGCCGCGCGCTGACCCGCATCCATCTCGGCGAAGCCATAGGTCCAGCCGTCCGCCACGCGATAGGCGGTCGAGGCGTCGATGACCCGCACCGACGGAGTCTCGATCATCGACACCGCCTCGATGGCCGCCTCGTCGGGCAGGCACAGGATGACCGCATCGGCGCTGTTCAGCGCCTCGCGCCGCGCCTCGACATCGCGGCGCCGGTCGCCCAGCAGCATCAGCTCCAGATCGCCGCGCGCCTCCAGACGCTCGCGAATTTCCAGCCCCGTGGTCCCGGCCTCGCCGTCGATGAAGATAGTGTGGGTCATTCGCATCTCCTGCCCTTCTCCCCTTGTGGGAGAAGGTGGCCCGCGCAGCGGGTCGGATGAGGGGTCGCACTGACGCGACATTCTGGCGATCTTCAGGCGAGAGATCTCGGCGAAGCGAAACCCCTCATCCGTCGGCCTTCGGCCGCCACCTTCTCCCACAAGGGGAGAAGGACAAAAGAAAAGGCGCTTCGAGTTGCCTCGAAGCGCCCCTTCGTAAACCCATCGCCGGGTTCGGCGATTAGCGCTTCGAGAACTGGAAGCTGCGGCGAGCCTTGGCGCGGCCGTACTTCTTACGCTCGACGACGCGGCTGTCGCGGGTCAGGAAGCCGTGCGGCTTCAGAACCTTGCGCAGTTCCGGCTCGTAGTGGGTCAGGGCGTGCGACAGGCCGTGGCGGATAGCGCCGGCCTGGCCCGACAGGCCCGAACCTTCAACGGTGCAGATCACGTCGTATTGCGTGGCGCGGTCCGAGACGGTCAGCGGCTGGGCGACCATCATCTGCAGCACCGGACGAGCGAAGTAAGCCGCCACGTCCTTGCCGTTGACGGTGATCTTGCCGGTGCCGCGCTTCACCCACACGCGAGCGATGGCGTTCTTGCGCTTGCCGGTCGAGTACGAACGGCCCAGGGCGTCGATCTTCGGCTCGCGGACGATTTCCTCGGCGGCGGCGGTGCCCAGGCCCTTCAGGGCGTCAAAGCCGGCGGCGGTGTCTTGAGTCACGTCGGTCATGCTCAGGCGCTCCGGGTGTTCTTGGACGACATCGACTTGAAGTCGATGGTCGTGGGCTGTTGGGCTTCGTGTTCGTGCGCCGCGCCGGCGAACAGGCGCAGGTGGGTCATCTGCTTGCGAGCCAGCGGCGACTCCTTGGGCAGCATGCGCTCAACGGCCTTCTCGAGGACGCGCTCGGGGAAACGACCGCCCAGAACCTTCTCCGGGGTGGTTTCCTTGATGCCGCCCGGGTGGCCGGTGTGGCGATAGTAGACCTTGTCCGTGGTCTTCTTGCCGGTGAACACCACCTTGTCGACGTTGGTGACGACGACGTAGTCGCCGCAGTCAACGTGCGGGGTGTAGGTCGGCAGGTGCTTGCCGCGCAGGCGGTTGGCGATGAAGGTCGCGAGGCGGCCCACGACGACGCCTTCGGCGTCGATGTGGATCCACTTCTTCTCGACCTCGGCCGGCTTCAGCGAAGCCGTGGTGCTCTTCAGCATGATGAGGGTCCTGGAAGACGAAAAACGCGGCCCGAACCAGATGGATCGGGCGGAGGCCGGGGTGATAGAGGGTCGCGCGCCGAAGGTCAATGTCAGTTGCGGCAGGGATTCTAATGTAGGTACCTGATTTTATTCAATATTTTAAATACGGTATTAAAATACCTAGCGCAGGGCCACGCGCCGCGCCTCTCCCTCCCCATCCCGGGGAGGGTGGTCGCAGCGAAGCGGAGACCGGGTGGGGAGGACTCGGTGATACAGAACGCGCGCTTGAACAGCATTGCCGCCCCCACCCGGCTTCGCCTTTCAGGCTCAGCCACCCTCCCCGGGACGGGGAGGGAGAAAACGGGCGCGACGTTTCTAGTTCTTCAGCAGCCGATCCCGCGCGGCGTTGACTCGGGCGGCTAGGCCCTCTGTGCCGCCCTGATCCGGGTGGGCGCGCGCCATCAGCCTGCGCCATGCGGCGTGGATCGCCTGGGCGTCCGCATCAGCCGGAACGCCCAGAATAGAGCGCGCCTCGGCCTTGCTCATGGGTTCGGCGGGTGGAGCCGCCTTGCCCGCCACGGGCCGGATGCGCGACTGCACGGCCAGCCAGACGCCCGCAGACGCCATGCCGCCCGCGATCAGCCAGGCCCCGCGCGCGGCGGCGAACACCGCCCCGGCCAGCAGGGCGGCGCTTAATATGGTGGCTGAGATGCGCCAGTGGCCGCGCCGGGCGCGTTCGGTCTGGCGGCCCAGACGCACCATGGCCCACAGGGCCACGGCGGCCAGACCCAACCAGATCAGGCCCATGAAGCGATCAGGCCGCCGCGTCCATGGCGGCGATGGCGTCGTCCAGACCCAGGGCCTGCATCAGGTTGCGCATCTCCTGACGCGCGGCGACGTGGGCCAGGGACACCGACACCGGGCGGATGTCGTTCGACAGGTCCGCCACCGTCAGGCCGAAGGGGAAGAGTTCGCGATAGATGACCCGGTCGCGCAGGCCCGGCCCGACGCGGAAACCGACCCGTTTGGCCAGCTTGGCCATGCGCGAGGCCAGACGACGACGGTTGCGCGCCTCGGCGACGGCCAGACGGTTGGTGACGACGATCCAGTCGATCGTCACCTGACGGCCCTCGGTGATGGCGCGATGCTTGCGCGCCTCCCAGACGCTTTCGGAATAGATGGACGGCTTGACCAGATCCAAGGTCACAGGGTCGACCTCGCCCAGCAGGTCGAAGTCGACGAAGCTGTCGTTCATCGGCGTGACGATCTGATCGGCGCGGCCGTGCGCGGCGCGCGACAGGGCCGTGTCACCGCCCGGGGTGTCGATGACGATGACGTCGGCGACGCCTTTCGCCTCGGCGTAGGCGGCCTCGAAACGGGCCAACTGCTCCGTCTCATCGGCCTTATGAAGAGCCTTGCCATCGCCCATGTCCGGCACGATCGGCTGGGGCAAGTCATGGCCGTTGGCCTTGGTCCAGGCGGCGCGGTTGGCGAAGAACCGCTCCATCGACCGCTGGCGCAGGTCCAGATCGATAATGGCGACCTTGCGTCCGGCGTGCAGAAGGCCGGTGACGATGTGAATGGCCAGGGTGGACTTGCCCGCCCCGCCCTTTTCATTGCCGATGACGATGACCTGAGGCTGCGCCATGTGAAATCCCACTGTGATCAGCAGGCGCGACTCATCTTCGTCCGCCGCCCGCCCATGAGCCGCAAGATCAGCCTCCGAGGGCCAATCGTCAACGAAACCTTAAGCTGAGCCTGTGGACGATCAGGCCGCAGCGGCGCCGGATCGGGCGCACCACGGGTCCGAAGCCGCCAGGTCGCGGCACAGGGCCTGAGCCTGTCCGGCGGAGGCGGCGACCTTCAACCGCACCAGGCGACGCCCGCCGACCTTGACCGCCTCATAGACGGGCTGAAGCCCGGACAACACCGCCCCGCCCGGCCCGCCGTTCAGTCGCGTCCAGGCCGCGCGGGCGCCGTCCTCGCTGGAATAGGCGCCCAGTTGCACATGATGCGCAGCGACCACAGCGGGCTTGGGCGCCGACACGGTCTGCGGCGGAGCCTCGGGATCAGGATAGGCCGTCGGCGCCGATGCAGGCGCCGAGGCCAGGCGGACCCTGGCGCTCAGGCCCTCGCGCGCATCCCACAGCTCATGCGGCGTCATCAGCTCGACCTTCAGCGGCGCGGCCCGCTCGCGCGGACGATCCGGCGCAGCGACCGGCGCCCCGCCCGCATCCTCGGCGGACAAGGGAATGGCCGCGATCCGTTCGGCCGCGCTCTCGAACCGGCTGGGGTCGCTTTCCGCCACGCCGCAGCCGACCAGCAGCCCGGCAAGGACGCAGATCGGCGCAAGACGCAGGAGGACGGAAGCGTTCATGCCCCGACATTGAACGACGGATTTTGAGACAGAGTTGAGGAACAGGCTTAACGTCGATTCACCCTGTTCCTCAGCCGAACCTGTCAGCCGATAGCGCCGACACCGCCCTCGACATCGCCCGGCGCCACGTCGGCGTCGGTCAGGGCCAGGGTCCAACCGTGGTGGGTGTTCAGGCCCCAGCGCCGCGCGCCCGAGCCGTCGCCCGCATCGCCGCCCGCCGTAACCACGACGCGGCGGCCCTTCGGCAGGGCCGGCGGATCGATCTTGCCCACAGCCAGAGACGTCGGCGTTTCGCCGCCGTAGCCGTCGAACACGCTGAGCATCGACCATTCGCGGCGCAGACCGATCCACCAGGGATCGTCGCCGCTGATCGACAGGACGGCCACGCCCTTGCCCTCGGCCGCGTGGGCCAGGGCCGCCTGCGGGTCGAGGACCAGCTTGATGTCGGCGGCGGCGCCGAAGCGCAGACGGGCGCCGTCCACGGCCTTGGCCGGGTCGATGGGGGCCCAGACCTGGACCTGCAGACGCCCCTGGCGCGCAAGGCCCCAGCCGACGATCTCGCGCCACAGATGCTCGACCGCCTCGCGGTTCTCAGAGTCGCACTGCTTCAGCAGGCGCGCCTGGACGGCCTGTTCGCGGTCGGGGCGCAGCTTGGTGTGGGGGCCGGTGGGGGCGTCCTTGGCCTTGCCCACCTGGGCGGCGACGGCCAGGCGGCGCTCGAACAGTTCGAGGATCTGATCGTCCAGGCTGTCGATTTCGGCGCGCAGGGCGGCCAGCGCCTTCTGTTCGGCGCTCAATTCAACGGTTTCAGCGGGCCAGACTTGCTGGATGGCGGATTGCGACATGGGAGATGGCTTTCGGCATAGGATTTTCGATAGGGAAGCCGCGTCCGCCGATAGAGATCAGGCAGGGACGCGCAGTATGGCCGCTTGGGGAGAAGCGGTCGCCAGTGAGACAGTCAGGGTTGGTTAGAAGCCCGACGCCTCAGCCGGCGTATCGAAAGCCGTAATAGCCGTAGCCAAAATAAAAGCCGGCCACCGCGCGCGAGGTGGTTTCAAGGGTCATTTGTGCGCGCAGCGAGGACATGAATCCGGTCCGGTTTCTGGATCAGGGTCGATCCGACCGAACCTTAAAGCCGCAAACTTTATGCGCGGTCAAGCCTGAGGGGCCGTGAACAGGACAAAACGGGTCCGGTTGTCGCTGAAATCCTGCAAATCGTTGCGCAGAACCACCAACCCATAGACCTCGGCCGCGCGGGCCGGCGCCACGGCGGCGCGGGTCACGTCGTCCGCCTCGGCCACGGCGGCGGCGGCGCCCCCGGTGTCGAACGCCTCGACCGCCGCGATCTTCATCTCGTTCAGGGCCTTGGAGCACTGCTGCAGGGCGACAGGATGGCTCTCGGCCGTCTTCACGTCCGACAGGCGCGCTTCGGGCACGCCCAGCAGGGCCAGACGGATCGGCCGCCAGGCGTCGCTGACCGCGACCAGTCCCGCCTGCCGCACCAGGGTGGCGGCAGGCTCGACTACGCCCACGGTCGAGTTCTCGACCGGGATCAGAGCGCAATGGCAGTCGCCGCTCAGGACAGCGTCAATGGCGCCTTGAAAGGTCTCGAAGCCGACGGCCTCGTCCCACGGGCGCAGGTCCAGGCAGGCTTCATGGCTGAAGGCGCCCGGCGCGCCCTGATAGGCGACGCGGCCGGGCGTTTCGTCTTCTGCCGTCATGCGGCCTCGGACCGGGCATGCCGCCCGGCCTTGAGGCGCTCGGCGACCAGGAAGGCCAGCTCCAGCGCCTGATCCGCGTTGAGGCGCGGGTCGCAGTGGGTGTGGTAACGGCTCGACAGGTCGTCTTCCGTGACCGCCTGGGCGCCGCCGATGCATTCGGTGACGTTCTGGCCGGTCATCTCCAGGTGGACGCCGCCCGGGTGGACGCCCTCGGCCTCCGCCACGTCGATGAAGGTGCGGACCTCGCCCATGACGCGGTCGAAGGGCCGGGTCTTGTAGCCGTTGCCGGCTTTCAGCGTATTGCCGTGCATCGGGTCGATCGACCAGATGACGCGCTTGCCCGCCGCTTTTACCGCCCGCATCAGACCCGGCAGGCGGTCGCCCACCTTGTCGTGGCCGAAGCGGCCGATCAGCGTCAGGCGGCCCGGAATATTGTTCGGGTTCAGGGCGTCGATCAGCGGCAGCAGGTCGTCCGCCGTCATGGTCGGCCCGCACTTGACCCCGATGGGGTTGGAGATGCCGCGCATGAACTCGATGTGGGCGCCGTCCAGCTGGCGCGTGCGCTCGCCGATCCACAGCATGTGAGCCGAGGTGTCGAACCATTCGCCGGTCGAGCCGTCCAGACGGGTCAGGGCGCTCTCGACGTTCAGCAGCAGGGCTTCGTGGCTGGTGAAGACCTCGACGCGCGACAGGTCGGGATGGGTCTCGGGCGTGACGCCGACCGCCTCCATGAAGGCCAGGGCCTCGGTGATCTTGTCGGCCAGCTCGCGATAGGCCGCGCCCGCGCCGTCGTCGGCGAAGCCCAGCGTCCAGCGGTGGATGTTGTACAGGTCGGCGTACCCCCCGCCCGCGAAGGCGCGCAGCAGGTTCAGCGTCGAGGCCGACTGGTTATAGGCGCGGATCAGGCGCTGCGGATCGGGCGTGCGCTCTTCCGGCGTGAAGCCCATGCCGTTGATGATGTCGCCGCGATAGGACGGCAGTTCGACCCCGCCGATCTCCTCGACCGGGGACGAGCGCGGCTTGGCGAACTGACCGGCGATACGGCCGACCTTCACCACCGGCTTGCGGCCGGCGAAGGTCAGCACCACCGCCATCTGCAGGATCAAGCGGAAGGTGTCGCGGATGTTGTCGGTCGAGAACTCCTTGAAGCTCTCGGCGCAGTCGCCGCCTTGCAGCAGGAAGGCGTTGCCCGCCTCGACCTGGGCAAGGTGATCGGTAAGCTTGCGCGCCTCGCCCGCAAAGACGAGGGGCGGCATCGCGCGCAGCTCGTCTTCGACGCGCGCCAATTCGGCGGCGTCCGGATAGTCCGTCGGCATGTGCAGGACGGGCTTGTTTCTCCAGGATTCGGGGGTCCAGCGCTTACTCATGCCGGCAAGATAGGCTTTTCCCCCGTCCGGAACAATGAAGCTTGCGCGAAATCAGCCGGTCAGCGGTTTCCATGCCTCATCGGCGGGCAAGGGTGCGAACAGGGCCTCGATCTGGGCGCCCGAAACCGAAGAAAGCTCGGCAGGCGACCACTGAGGGGCGTTGTCCTTGTCGATGATGACGGCGCGTACGCCTTCCTGGAAGTCATGCGTCTGAACCACGCGCCCGCCCAGGGCGTATTCCATCGCCATGTTGTCGGCGAAGTCGGTCAGCGTCGCCCCGGTGCGGATCTGGCGCAACGACACCTTCAGCGACTGCGGCGACTTGGTCTTCAGGATGTCGAGCTGCTTCTGCGCCCACTCCGAACCGTCGGCTTGAAGGGCGGCGACGATCTCTTCCACCGTATCGAAGGCGAACAGGCGGTCGATGGCCTCACGGTGCGGCGCCAGCGGCGACGGTCCGGCGTCCCCGGCGGCGCGATCGGCGACCGCCTTCGGATCGGCGGACGCGGCCAGCAGTTCAGTCTTCAGGCTCTCAACAGCCTCGGACGCGACGAAATGGGTATGAATGCCCAGCGCCACCGTATCCGCCGCCTTCAGCCGCGCGCCGGTCAGGGCGAGCCAGACGCCCGTCTGCCCCGGCAGGCGCGGCAGGAACCAGCCGCCGCCCACATCGGGGAACAGGCCGATGCCCGTCTCCGGCATGGCGTAGGTGGTGCGCTCGGTGGCGATACGGACGTCGGCGGGCTCGCTGATGCCCACGCCGCCGCCCATGACGATGCCGTCGACCACCGCCGTGATCGGCTTGGGATAGACGAACATCAGATGGTTCAGCTGATACTCGGCCTTGAAGAAGGCCTTGGCCTCGGACGCATCCCCTGCCCCGCTCTCGGCGATCATGCGGATGTCGCCGCCCGCGCAGAAGCCGCGCTCGCCCGCATGGTCGATCAACACCGACCGAACCGCGTCGTCCCCGCGCCAGGCCAGCAGGGCCTCGATCATCGACTCGCACATGGCCCGGTTCAGGGCGTGGATCGCCTTGGGCCGGTTCAGGGTGATGCGGCCGACACCATTTTCGATGCGGGTGATGACTTCAGATTCAGACAAGACTTCCTCCAGGGCGGAGCGCCGCGACGAGCGACTATTCAGCGGTTGAATGATCCGGGACGGCGAGGGCCTGTCCACGTTCGATCAACTCCAGCTCGATCAGGGCCGCCACCTGCCCCGCCCGCCAGTTGATCGTATAATAGCCAAGCAGGCTGGCCGACACGCCGACGATGATCAAGGCAAAGCCGAACCCGCCCCCGACCATGATCATGCGCGTGAACTCTGGCGCGACCTGGAAACCAGCCAAGATCGCCGTCACCGGACCCGAGACATAGAACAGCGCCGCCATCTTCCACAGGGCGTCATTCCGCGCCGCATTGATCCGAGCGATCCCCGCCAGAGCCGTCAGCTGGGACGCATCCAGATCAGCCAGTATCGCTCCCGCGCTGACGCCCATCGGCGTGGCCTTCAGCGTCGAGACGACATCTACCTCATACAGGCCCCAGCCCGACCGGGAGCCGACGAGATGGCGGACCAGACGCACGAAGCGGAACTCCGTCGTTAAACGCCGCCAGACGGCCCATAGCGCCTCGCGATCGCGGCCAGCCGCCGCTGCATTGGTCGGAGCCACCGCCATGGCGGGCTCTGCGAACGCCTCGACGGGCTCGGCCGTCATCCCCGCGCCAGCTCGCGCGCCACGATCACGCGCATGATCTCGTTCGTGCCTTCCAGGATCCGATGAACGCGCAGGTCGCGCACGATCCGCTCCAGCGGGTAGTCCTTCAGATAGCCGTAGCCGCCGTGCAGTTGCAGCGCCTGATCGGCGATCTGGAAACAGGCGTCGGTCGTCAGGCGCTTGGCCATGGCGCACCATTTGGTCTTTTCCGGGTGGCCGGTATCGATGGTCCAGGCGCCGCGCAGCACCATCAGGCGGGCGGCCTCAAGGTCCGTCGCCATGTCCGCCAGCTCGAACTGGGTGTTCTGGAACTGGCCGATGGCCTGGCCGAACTGCTTGCGGCCGGCGACGTATTCCTGGGCCGTCTCCAGCGCCAGACGCGCCCCGCCCAGCGAGCAGGCGGCGATGTTCAGGCGCCCGCCGTCCAGACCGGCCATGGCGTATTTGAAGCCCGCGCCCTCCTCGCCCACCAGATTGGCGACCGGCACCCGGCAGTCGTCGAAGCTGACCACGGCGGTCGGCTGGGCGTTCCAGCCCATCTTCTTCTCATTGGCCCCGAAGGACAGGCCAGGCGTGCCCGCCTCGACCACGATGGTCGAGATGCCCTTGGGCCCCTCGCCGCCCGTGCGGACCATGACGACATAGATGTCCGACGTCCCGGCGCCGGAAATAAAGGCCTTGGCGCCGTTCAGCACATAATGGTCGCCGTCACGCACCGCCGTCGTCCGCAGCGCCGCCGCGTCCGAGCCCGAGCCCGGCTCGGTCAGGCAGTAGCTGGCGATCTTCTCCATCCCGACCAGCGACGGCACGAAGCGCGCCCGCAGTTCGTCCGAACCGAAGGTGTCGATCATCCACGTCGCCATGTTGTGGATCGAGATGAAGGCCGCCGTCGCCACGTCCCCGCGCGACAGCTCCTCAAAGATCACCGCCGCCTCGACCCGGCCCAGACCCATGCCGCCGTGTTCCTCGCCCGTATAGATGCCGGCGAAGCCCATCTCAGCGGCGGCCTTCAGCACGTCGACCGGGAAATGCTTGTCTTCGTCCCAGCGGGCCGAGTGCGGAGCCAGTTCGGCCTCGGCGAAGGCGCGGGCCGCGTCCTGAATGGCGCGTTGATCGTCGGTGAGGGCGAAGTCCATGAAAGCTCCCGCATTGCAGCCTGCCCTCTGACGGGGCGTTCGGGGCGCTTCTAAACGCTGGCGGAGCGCGCGTCACCCCGTCCCCGCCGAGGGATGGCACGGGTGGACAGTTCGTCTTTTGCCTCTCCCCGCGCTTTGTTTTAAGCCGCGCGCATGACCATGCCCTTCCAGCCCGCCGCCTTTCCCTACGCCCGCCCGCGTCGCCTGCGTTCGCAGCCGTGGGTGCGCCGTCTGGTCGCCGAGACGACCCTGACGCCGGCCGATCTGATCTGGCCGCTGATCGTCCATGACGGCGCCGAGGACCGCCAGCCGGTCGCCTCCATGCCGGGCGTCTTCCGCCTGTCGCCCAAGGAAGCCGCCAAGGCCGCCGTCGAGGCGCGCGATCTGGGCATTCCGATGGTCGCCTTGTTCCCCAATGTGAACGACGGGCTGAAGGACAATGTGGGCGCCGCCGCCACCGACCCGGACGGCCTGATCCCCGACTGCATCCGCGCCATCAAGGACGCAGCGCCCGAGATCGGCGTCATGACCGATGTGGCGCTGGACTGCTACACCGACCACGGCCACGACGGGGTTCTGGAAGACGGCCGAATCGTCAACGATCCGACGCTGGAACGGCTGGCCGAACAGGCCTTCATCCACGCCCACGCGGGCGCCGACGCCGTGGCGCCGTCCGACATGATGGACGGCCGGGTCCAGGCCATCCGCGAGGCGCTGGAGGCCAACGGCCTGAGCGACACGCTGATCATCAGCTATGCGGCCAAATACGCCTCGGCCTTCTACGGCCCGTATCGCGACGCGGTCGGCTCGTCCAAGTCGCTGACCGGCGACAAGAAGACCTATCAGATGGATTTCGCCAACGCCGAAGAGGCCCTGCGCGAGGTGGCGATGGACCTGTCGGAAGGCGCCGACGCCCTGATCGTCAAGCCGGGCCTGCCCTATCTGGATATCGTCCGGCTGGTGTCGCAGACGTTCAAGGTTCCGACCTTCGCCTATCAGGTGTCTGGCGAGTACGCGATGATGCAGGCCGCCTTCGCCAACGGCTGGCTGGATCCGGACCGCGCCATCCTGGAAAGCCTGCACGCCTTCAAGCGCGCGGGGGCGTCCGGCGTCATCAGCTACTTCGCGCCGCAAGCCGCGCGGATGATGGGCTGATCTTGCCCTTCTCCCCTTGTGGGAGAAGGATCAGGCCGTTGGATCGGCGGCCTTGCCGTACTTCCCCCGGAAATAGGTCAGCGCATCGCCCGGCCGGGTGTCGAACGCCTCGACCCGGCCGACGATGACCAAGTGATCGCCCATGACGATGCGGTCGTGCGTCCGGCAGGTCAGGCGCGTCACCGCGTTCAGCAGACGCGGCGGCTCGGGGTCGTCCACCGCGAACTCGTCGTCCGACAGGCGGCAAACACCCCAGGCGAAGCGGTCGGACATGGCCTGGTCCTCGACCGGCAGCATATGGACGGCGAACCGGTCCGCCCCGGCGAAGGCGTCATGGCGGTCGGACTTGATGTCCATGCACCACAGCACCAGCGGCGGATCCAGCGAGACGGAGGTGAAGCTGTTCACCGTTATCCCCAGAGGCCCGTCGACCGTATGGGCCGTGACCACGCATACCCCGGTCGCAAACCCGCCCAGCGCCCGGCGATAGGCGCGAGGGTCGAAATCGGCGGCAGGGGAAGCGGACGCGTCGGACATGGCCCTCAGCTAGGCCGTGAAGCCCGCATCGGCAAGGGCGCGGCGCGCCGTCGCATCTCACCGCAACCGCTTCTTAAGCCCCGCATGGGATTTAGGGCGAACGAACACGGTTAAGACGGACCCGCCCCATGGCGCTGAACGATCGCCCGATCCTGATCAAGAAGGTGAAGAAGGTTGCCGGACACGGCCACCACGGCGGCGCGTGGAAGGTGGCCTACGCCGACTTCGTCACGGCCATGATGGCCTTCTTCCTGCTGATGTGGCTGATCAACACGACCGATCCGGAGCAGAAGCGCGGCATCGCCGAATATTTCGCCCCGGCCAACGTCTCGGCCTCGACCTCGGGCTCCGGCGGCATCCTGGGCGGCACGTCGCTTGGCGATTCCGAAGGAGCCAAGGGCGCGGGCTCCAACGCCGTGATCGAACAACTGGCGCCCGAGGCCCCCGACGCCCCGCAGGAAGCGGGCCAGAACTCCAACCTGGCCTCGGCCAGCGAAGCCGCCCTGCGCGCCGAGATCGCCCGGCGCGAAGCCGCCGACTTCGCCAGCGCCGCCGAATCCCTGCGCCAGGCGATGCAGTCCATGCCGGAACTGGCCGAACTGTCGAAACAGCTGATCATCGACCAGACGCCCGAGGGTCTACGCATCCAGCTGGTCGACCAGGAAGGCCGCTCGATGTTCGAGAACGGATCCTCGCGTCCCAATCCGCGCGCCCAGCTGCTGCTGCGCGCCGTGGCCAAGGTGATCAACCAACTGCCCAACCGCATCACCATCACCGGCCACACCAGCGCCGTCGCCGGCTCCAGCCGCGCCAGCAGCCCCGGCGACTGGCCCCTGTCCTCGGCGCGCGCCGACGCCTCGCGCCTGACGTTGCAAAGCGCGGGCGTGAGCAGCGACCGGGTCTATTCCGTCGCGGGCAAGGCGGGGTCCGACCCGCTGTATCCCGACGACCCGTCGCTGGCCGGAAACCGCCGCATCGCCATCGTCTTGCTGCGCGAAGCGCCGGTCCTGCCCACGGACACCAGCCTGTAGGACGCGAAGAAGACTTGCGAAAACGGCCGGTTGCGCGCCAAATCAGGACATGAGCCGCGTCTATTCATCCGGCCCCTGTGCGGGCGCTGACGCCGTTACGGAGCGACAGCCGTGACTCAGCACTTCTTCTCGCGCCAGCTCCGCTTCTTCATGACCGCTAGCGCGCCCTGCCCTTATCTGCCGGGTCAGTTCGAGCGCAAGGTCTTCGCCAACCTGCCGTTCAGCGACGGCGCCGACGTCAACGACGCCCTGACCCAGGCCGGGTTCCGCCGCAGCCAGAACATCGCCTACCGTCCGGCCTGCGAGGCCTGCATCGCCTGCGTCTCGGTGCGGATTCCGGTGGCGGATTTCGAACTCTCGCGCTCGCGCCGCCGCATCCTGGCGCGCAACGCCGATCTGTCGCGCGATCTGGTCGAGGCCGAGGCGACGATGGAGCAGTTCGACCTGCTGCGCCGCTATTTGACCGCCCGCCATCCCGGCGGCGGCATGACCGACATGGGCTGGCTGGACTATGTGTCGATGGTCGAGGACACGGCCGTCCGCACCCATCTGATCGAATACCGCCTGCCCAGCGAGGACGACGGCCCCGGCCGTCTGGTCGGCGTCTGCCTGACCGACCTGCTGCATGACGGCCTGTCGATGGTCTACAGCTTCTTCGACCCGGACCTGGAGCGCCGCAGCCTGGGCCGCTTCGCCATACTGGACCACCTGCATCAGGCCGAGACCGTCGGGCTGCCCTATGTCTACCTCGGCTACTGGGTCCAGGGTTCGCCCAAGATGGACTACAAGGCCGAGTTCCGCCCTCTGGAGGCATTGCGCCCCTGGGGCTGGGAGCGGCTGCTCTAAATCCTTCTCCCACAAGGGGAGAAGGAGCTACGTCGTCGGGACCGCCGTGCCCGCCGCTTGCGGCGCTCCGCCCCACGGCCCGTCGTCTCGGCCGCCGGCGAACTGCACCAGCGCCGCAATCCGCTTCTCGATCGGCGGATGGGTGGCGAACAGGCCCGAGAACCCCGTCTTCTCCGCCGTATTGTCCAGGAACATGCCGCGCAGTTCGTCCGGCGCCTCAAGCTTCGACTGGCCCGACACCTTACGCAGGGCCGAGATCATGGCGTCGGGGTTCTTGGTCAGCTCCACCGCCCCCGCGTCGGCCACATATTCCCGCGTCCGCGACAGGGTCATGCGGATGACGGCGGCCAGGCCGAAGCCGATCACGCCGATGGCCAGGCCGATCAGGATCAAGGGCATGGCGTTCTTGTTGTTCCGCCCTCGCCCGCCGCGCATGTAGAACAGGCTGCGGAACACCAGTTCGGCCACCAAGCTGATGATCCCCGCGAAGATCGAGGCGATCACCATGGTCCGCACGTCCTTATTGATGACGTGGGTCAGTTCGTGCGCCAGGACGCACTCCATCTCGTCGCGGTTCAGGGTCTGCATCAGGCCGCGCGTGACGGTGACGCTGTAGCTCCCCTCATGCAGGCCGGACGCATAGGCGTTCAACGACGGGCTTTCGATGATGCGCAAGGCGGGCGTCTTCATCCCGCGCGAGATCGCCAGGTTCTCCAGCAGATTATAGAGGTCCGGCTCGACCCGGCGCTCGACCTTTCGAGCCCCGGTCATGACGTCGATCATCATCTGATTGCCGAAATAGGCGATGACGAACCAGATCGCCGCCGCAATGGCGGCGAAGGGCACGGTCCAGCCCAGCATGGACGCCGCCAGCGCCAGATCCTGCCCCAGGTCGCCGCCCGAGTTGGGCAGCAGGCCGAAGCCCATCATCAGCACCTGGACGCCGAACAATATGCCGACCAGCAGCACCGGGAACCCGGCCATCAGGATCGCCGACCGGGTATTGTTCCGCCAGATGTGGGTCTTGAGGCCGACGGCCTGACCGAAAACCGCCATTGGGGCTTAGAACTTCACCGTCGGCGGGGCGGCGTTCAGGGCGGCGCGTTCGCCCTCGCCCACGTCGAAGAAGGGCTTGTCCGCGCCGAAGCCGAACATCCCGGCGAACAGGACGGTCGGGAACTGGCGGCGCACGGCGTTGAACTCGCTGACCGCGTTGTTGAAGAAGCGGCGCGCGGCCGCCAGCTTGTTCTCGATGTCCGACAGGTCCATCTGCAGCTGCTGGAAGTTGGCGTTGGCCTTCAGGTCCGGATAGGCCTCGGACACGGCGAACAGGCGGCCCAGGGTCGCGGTCAGCATATTCTCGGCCTGCACCTTCTCGTCGATGGTGCGAGCGCCCGCAGCGGCGGCGCGCGCCTGGGTCACGGCGTCCAGGGTGCCGCGCTCATGCGTGGCGTAGCCCTTCACCGTCTCGACCAGATTGGGAATCAAGTCCTGGCGCTGTTTCAGCTGCACGTCGATGTCCGCGAACGACTGATTCGCCGCCTGATCCAGCTTCACCAGCCTGTTGTACGCGCCGACCACGACGAACAGCAGAATGACGACGATGACGCCGATGATGATCCAGGTGATCATTGAGCCTCCTCCGAAAGATCAGGCGTGAATATGGGGGAGCCCCGTCTTCACACCCAATGAATTCGCCGTCACCCTTCTCCCCCTGGGAGAAAGGCGGTCCTAGCGGAACTTGCGTAGACCGCGCGGGCCTTGGCGACCGGCCCCGGCGCGCTTGCCCAGCCAGTCCTTCCAATCGGGCCAGTTGCGGCGACGACCGCCGCCGTCGGCCCATTCCGGCCCCTGTTCGGCGTTGAACACCGTCACGTCGGCCAGGCCGCCCTGCTTGTAGTTCTGCAGCTTCACGCCCTTGCCCCGGCCCATTTCGGGCAACTCGGCCAGGGGGAAGATCAGCGTCTTGATGTTCTCGCCGATGACGGCGACGTGGTCGGCCTGCGGCTGACTGGGGATGCGCAACATGGCCAGCATCTCGCCGTTCAACACCTGCTTGCCGCCGCGCTTCTGGGCCAGAAGGTCGTTCTCGGGCGCGACGAAGCCATAGCCAGCCTTTGACGCGATCAGCAGCTTCGCATCGGGTTCATGCGCCACGACGTTGATGATCTCGGCCTTCTCGTCCAGGTCGATCATCAGCCGTAACGGTTCGCCGTGGCCGCGCCCGGAGGCCAGCTTGTCGGCGCCGATGGTGAAGATGCGCCCGTCCGACGCCCCGATCAGCAGCTTGTCCGTCGTATAGGCGGGCGCCAGGAAGCCCAGCTTGTCGCCTTCCTTGAACTTCAGTTCGGAAGGGTCGTCGACCTTGCCCTTGGCGGCGCGGATCCAGCCGCGGTCCGACAGGATGACGGTGATCGCTTCGCGCGGAATGAAGGCTTCCGGCGCCACGAAGGCCGAGGCGTCGACCGCGTCGCCGATCACGGTCCGGCGCGGCGAGACCAAGGCCTTGCGCACGGCCTCCAGTTCCTTGCCGATGGCCTTCCACTGCTTGGCCTCGGAGGACGTCAGCGCCTGCAACGCCGCAAGTTCTTCCGACAGCTCATTGAATTCCTTCTCGATCGTCATCTCTTCGAGACGGGCCAGCTGACGCAGACGGGTGTCGAGAATGAAGTCGGCCTGAAGCTCGCTCAGTCCGAAGGTCGCGATCAGCGCCGCCTTGGGCTGTTCTTCCTCGCGGACGATGCGGATGACCTCGTCCAGATTCAGGAAGACGATGCGCAGGCCTTCCAACAGGTGCAGGCGCTTTTCGACGCGGGCGATGCGCCACTGGCTGCGGCGGTTCAGCACCACGCGGCGGTGATCCAGGAAGGCCCGCAGGCAGTCCTTCAGCCCCATGACGCGCGGCGTGCCGGTGGCGTCCAGCACGTTCATGTTGATGGGGAAGCGCGTCTCCAGATCGGAAAGCTTGAACAGGCTTTCCATAAGGACTTCAGGTTCTACCGTCCGGGACTTGGGCTCCAGGATCAGGCGGATGTCCTCGGCCGACTCATCGCGCACGTCGGCCAGCAGCGGCGCCTTCTTGTTCTCGATCAGGTCGGCCAGCTGTTCGATCAGCTTGGACTTCTGCACCTGATAGGGAATCTCGGTGATGACGATGCGCCAGACGCCCCGGCCCAGATCCTCGGTGTCCCAGGCGGCGCGCAGGCGCACCCCGCCTCGGCCCGTCTCATAGGCGTCCAGCATGGACGCATGGCCCTCGACCGAGACGCCGCCGGTGGGGAAGTCCGGCCCCGGCACGATCTTGACCAGGTCCTCTGTCGTGGCGCCCGGCCGCTCCAGCAGCAGGTGGCAGGCGTCGATCAGTTCGCCCACGTTGTGCGGCGGGATCGAGGTCGCCATGCCCACGGCGATGCCCGACGAGCCGTTGGCCAGAAGATTGGGGAAGCCCGCCGGCAGGACCACCGGCTCTTCGTCCTGATCGTCATAGGTGGGGCGGAAGTCGACCGCGTCCTGATCGATGCCGTCCAGCAACAGGACAGCGGCGGGCGTCAGCTTGCACTCGGTGTAGCGCATGGCCGCCGCGCTATCGCCGTCGATGTTGCCGAAGTTCCCCTGGCCGTCGACCAGCGGGTAACGCTGGGCGAAATCCTGGGCCAGACGGACCAGCGCCTCATAAATCGAGGCGTCGCCGTGCGGGTGATAGCCGCCCATGACCTCGCCGACGACCTTGGCGCATTTGCGTGCGGCCGCCTGCGGGTTCAGCCGCATCTGATGCATGGCGTACATGATGCGCCGGTGCACGGGCTTGAAGCCGTCACGCACGTCGGGTAGCGCCCGGTTGGTGATGGTCGACAGAGCGTAGGCCAGATAGCGGCGCGACAGCGCATCGCCCATCGGTTCTTCAACGATGCGGCCGCCTTCGGGCGTCGGGGTGTGGATGGTCATACGGCTTCGAATCAATGATCGGACGAGGAAAGTCTAGCGCAGCCGGGGCCTGACGCCGGGATTGTCAGCGCCTATCTGTGCAGAAACGCGTGAAGGAGCTTCGATGAAGACCGCCCTGACCGGCCGCTTCGGCCTGTCCTTCCCCCTGATTCAGGCGCCGATGGCCGGAACCTCGACCGCCGAACTGGCCGCCGCCGTGTCGAACACGGGGGCGCTGGGCTCCATTGCGCTGGGGGCCATCGACGCCGAGGCGAGCCGCAAGGCTATCCGCGCGGTGAAGGCGCTGACCGACCGGCCGTTCAACGTCAATCTGTTCTGCCATGCGCCGGTTGCGGCTGATCCGGCGCGCGATGCGGCATGGATCGACAGCCTGCGCCCGATCTTCAGCGAGTTCGACGCCGCGCCGCCCGAACGCCTCAACGACATCTATCAGAGCTTCCTGACCGACGACGCCAAACTGGCCGTGCTGGTCGAGGAAAGGCCCGCCGTGGTGAGCGTCCATTTCGGCCTGCCGCGCGCCGATCAGATCGCGGCGCTGAAGGCGGCGGGCTGCGTCCTGATCGCCAGCGCCACCACGCCCGAGGAAGGCCGCGCCGCCGTCGCCGCCGGGTTCGACATGGTGATCGCCCAGGGGGTCGAGGCGGGCGGCCATCGCGGCGTCTTCGACCCGGCCGATGATCCGCGCTTCGCCACCCTGCCGCTGACGCGCCTGCTGGCGCGCGACCTGCCGGTTCCGGTCATCGCGGCGGGCGGGATCATGGACGGCGCCGGAATCGCGGCGGCGCTGGCGCTGGGCGCGGCCGGGGCGCAGATGGGCACAGCCTTCGCCGCCTGCCCGGAGTCGGCGGCGGATGCGGCCTATCGGGCAGTTCTGTCTGGTGTTGAGGCCGGGCGCACGCGGGTCAGCGCCGCCATCTCCGGCCGCCCGGCGCGCGGGGTGGAGAACGCCTTCATGCGCCGCGCCGATGAGACGAAGATCGCCGCCTATCCGTATGCCTACGACCTCGGCAAGGCGCTGAACGCGGCGGCCAAGGCCAAGGGCGACAACGGCTATGCTCCGCAATGGGCCGGGCAAGCTGCGCCGTTGGGCCGCGCCCTGCCTGCCGCTGAACTGGTCGCGGTGTTGGAAAGGGAAACACGCGAGGCGATTGCGGGGCTGTCCCGCCTCTAGCCCATCGCCGGGATGAGCGGGCGTGAGGCAGTTACAGCCGCCCCGCTTCGCCCAGTTTGTCGATCATCCAGACCCGCGCGGGCGGCAGGGGCCGGTTCAGGGCGTGGAAGACGAACTGCTCCAGGAAGTGTCCCGTCAGTTCCAGCCCCGCCTTCACGTCGCCCTCGCCCAGCCCCGCCTGCGCGCCCAGCATGAAGGGCGGCAGGGCCAGCAGCTTGTCGGCATAGGGCGCGCCCGCCTCGCGGCTGACGGCGCGGCCGGTGCGGGGGCTGACCCAGACCAGGTCGTCCATCGACCCCGTTGAGGCGCACCGCGACAGGTCGAGACCGAAGCCCAAATCCTCCAGCAACCCAGCCTCGAACCGCACGAAGATGGCGGGCCAGACCTCGGGCACGGCGAACGCGCCCATCAGCGCCTCGAAGGCGTAGAAGGCGCCGGGATGCGGCTCCCGCTCCGGCAGGGCGCCCTGAGCGACCGCCGCGGCGGCGCTGAGGCCGGTCAGGGCCAACGGGTCGTCGAACAGGGCGGCCGGGCCTTCGCCCACAGGCTCCAGCCGCGCCGAGCCCAACTGATCCGACGTCCGCGACCGCAGATCGGCCACGACCCGCGCGCCGGGCTGAAGAAAGGGCCGCATCCTCCGCGACGCCCCGCCCGCGACATAGGCGGCGCGGCGACCGTGCCGCTCGGTCAGCAGATCGACCACCGCCCCCGTATCGCCATGCGCCCGCGCCGACAGCACGAAGGCGTCGTCCTGAACCTCCATCAGTCGGCCTTGATGGCGTCGACGACGGCGCGCGCCTTGTCGTTCGGTACGGCGAAGCTGAGGACGTATTGTTCGATCTTCCAGCCCTCGTCGGTCAGACGCAGCACGCCCGAACCGCGCGTGGTCCCATAGGCGTCGTTGTCCAGCACCTCGTCGAACCAGGCGACGCAGCGGCAGTCGATCGGGGCGATGGTCACGGTCCGCGCTGTCGGGCGATAGGTCCAGCCCTTGCCTTGCGAGAAGTAGGGCGTGGCGTAGGCGCGGAACTCCGGCAGGGTCCAGCGCTCGGCCGCATCCGTGCCGATGAAGCGGGCGTCCGGCGTGAAGGTCGCGAAATAGGCTTCCCCGTCTGCGACCGAGGCGGCGGCGTGCATGGCGTCCAGCGTGCGCTCGACCGGTGCGGTCTCTGCGGGCGCGGCGGACAGTTGAAGCATCATCAGGGCGGCGGTGATCATGGCTTTGTTCTAGTCCTGTTCCCGCGCAGACGAAAGCGTTGTCCTTCTCCCCTTGCGGGAGAAGGTGGCAGGCGAAGCCTGACGGATGAGGGGTCATGCAACGACAAAAAACTCATCAAGCTCCAGGCGCGGGGAGACCCCTCATCCGGCCCTGCCGGGCCACCTTCTCCCGCAAGGGGAGAAGGGCTTGGAGCCGTTCGTCCGCCTGGCGCGTTTCGCCTCCATCCAAAGGAGGATCCCATGAAGATCGTCACCAGCCTCAGCTTTCAGGGTCAGTGCCGCGAAGCGCTGGAGTTCTACGCCCGCGTGCTGGGGGGCAAGGTCACGGCCGCCTTTCCGTACGGCGACGGCCCGCCCGACATGCCGGTCGATCCCAAATACAAGGACTGGCTGATGCACGGCTGGCTGGAGGTCGGGGATCAGGCGATCATGGGGGCCGACATGCCGCCCGAGTTCGCGCCGAACATCGACAAGCCCAAGAACGGCTTCGACGTGTCGTATCACACCGACGAGCTCACCAAGGCGCGGCAGGTCTTCGACGCCCTGTCCGAAGGCGGCAAGGTGTCGATGCCCTTCGCCGAAACCTTCTGGTCTCCCGGTTTCGGCAGCTTCACCGACCGGTTCGGCATCCCCTGGATGGTCAACACCAACCCTACGGCGGACTGGAAACCCGGCGGCTAACGCCATTGTGATCACGAACTGTTACGACCAAAGCCGTATTGGAATCAGGGTGATGCGGCGCCTATGTCCGCGTCGTTCCATGAGCCCTCCCCGGCTCCAGTCGTCAGGTTTGCGATGTCCCGCGTCCGTAACGCCGCCCTCAAATCGAAGATCATGTCCGCACAGGACGCCGCCGCCCTGATCCCGGCCAACTCGACCGTGGGCATGAGCGGCTTCACCGGCTCGGGCTATCCCAAGGTCGTGCCCATGGCCCTGGCCGAGCGGATCGAGGCCGAGCACGCAGCTGGCAATCCGTTCAAGCTGAAGGTCTGGACCGGCGCCTCCACCGGGCCGGAACTGGACGGCGCCCTGGCCAAGGCGGACGGCATCGAGTTCCGCCTGCCCTACAACTCCGACCCCATCGCCCGCGAGAAGATCAACAAGGGCGAGATGGAATATCTGGACATGCATCTGTCGCAGGTGGCGCCGGTGGCCTGGCAGGGCTTCCTCGGACCGCTGGAGACGGCAGTGGTCGAGGTCTCGGGCATCCGTGAGGACGGGGCGCTGATCCCCTCGTCGTCCATCGGCAACAACAAGACATGGCTGGACCGCGCCGACCGGATCATCCTTGAGGTCAACAGCTGGCAGAATGCGGCGCTGGAGGGGATGCACGACATCTATTACGGCACCGCCCTGCCGCCTGCGCGCGTGCCGATTCCGCTGACCAAGCCGACCGACCTGATCGGCGAGACGGTCTTCCGCGTCGATCCGTCCAAGATCGCCGCCATCGTCGAGACGGACAGCCCCGACCGCAACCTGCCCTTCGCCGCGCCGGACGGCAACGCCACGGCCATCGCCGGGCATCTGATCGAGTTCCTGCAGCACGAAGTGAAGCTGGGCCGCCTGCCCGCCCATCTGCTGCCGCTGCAATCGGGCGTGGGCAATGTCGCCAACGCCGTGCTGGCCGGTCTGGCTGACAGCCCGTTCGAGAACCTGACCGCCTATACGGAGGTGCTGCAGGACGGGATGCTGGACCTCCTGGACTCTGGCAAGCTGACCGTCGCCTCGGCCACCGCCTTCTCGCTCAGCCCTGAGGCCGCCGCCGACCTGAACAGCCGCATGGAGCAGTTCCGCGGCAAGATCATCCTGCGCCCGCAGGAAATCTCGAACCACCCGGAGATCATCCGCCGCCTCGGTTGCATCGCCATGAACGGCCTGATCGAGGCCGACATCTACGGCAACGTCAACTCGACCCACGTCATGGGCTCGCGCATCCAGAACGGCATCGGCGGCTCGGGCGACTTTGCGCGCAACGCCTATATCTCCTGCTTCGTCACCCCGTCGACGGCCAAGGGCGGCAAGATCTCGGCCATCGTCCCCATGGCCAGCCACGTCGACCACATCACCCAGGACGTTCAGGTCATCGTCACCGAACAGGGCCTGGCCGACCTGCGCGGCCTGTCGCCCAAGCAGCGCGCCCAGGTCATCATCGCCAACTGCGCCCACCCCGACTATCGCGACGCGCTGAAGGATTACTACGCCCGCGCGCTGAAAGGCTCCTACGGCCTGCAATCGCCCCACCTGCTAACCGAGGCGCTGTCGTGGCACCAACGCTTCATCGAAACGGGGTCGATGAAGGCCTGACCCGCCCGGCTCAGGCATAGCGGCGGGCCACGGCGACGCTGGCCACGGTCAGGGCGGCCGCCGCGACCATGGTCCACGGCACGGCCTCGTGCAGCACCAGACCCGCCAGCGCCAGGGCGAAGAAGGGCTGGAGCAGTTGAAGCTGCCCCACGCTGGCGATGCCGCCCATCGCCAGGCCGCGATACCAGAAGATGAAACCGATCAGCATCGAGAAGACCGAGACATAGGCCAGTCCGGTCCACGCCGGGACGCCGATCGCGCTCCAGTCGGCGGGCAGGTCCAACGCCGCCACCACCAGCATGATCGGCGCCGACAGCACCAGCGCCCAGCAGATGACCTGCCAGCCGCCCAAACGCCGCGCCAGTATGCCGCCCTCGGCATAGCCCAGGCCGCAGATGATGATGGAGGCCAGCATCAGCAGGTCGCTGGTCCATGATCCGTCGCCGTGGCTGCTGAAGGCGAAGCCGATCACTGTGGCGCTGCCCAGACCCGAGAACAGCCAGAACAGCGGGCGCGGCCGCTCCCCGCCTCTCATGACGCCGAAGATGGCCGTGGACAGCGGCAACAGGCCGATGAAGACGATCGACCGGGCCGAGGTCATGTGCTGCAGCGCCAGAGCCGACAGCAGGGGAAAACCGACCACCACCCCGACCGCGATCACCGCCAGCGACATCAGATCGCGTCGATCCGGCCGCGCCTGCCGCGTGGCCAACAGCACCAGCCCCGCCAGCGCCGCCGCGATGACGGCCCGCGCGCCCGTCAGGAACAGCGGCGACAGGTCGGCTACCGCCACCCGCGTCGCGGGCAGCGAACCGCTGAAGATCACGACCCCCAGAAGCCCGCAGATCAGGCCGTCGATGCGCTTCTGTTTCGCCGTGTCCATTCCGTCTCCCTCTTCGCCGCCTGATTGGACTCCCGGCGCTGGCGAAGGCAGCCACAGATCGATACGCTTCTGCCAAACTGTATGGGTTATGGAGCCGACACGGTTGTCACGCAGCACACGCACCACAAAGGTCATGGAGGCCATTCGCGCGCGTATCGCCGGGCGCAGCCTGGCCCCCGGCGACCGCCTGCCGTCGATCCGGCGTTTCGCCGAGACCATGGCGGTTTCGCCTTCGACCGTCGTCGAGGCCTATGACCGGCTGGCGGCCGAGGGGTTGATCCGCGCCCGGCCGGGATCAGGCTTCTATGTCTCGGGCGCCGCCCTGCCCCCGCTCAGTTTTGCAGTCGATCCCAGCCTGCACGACCGCGCCGTCGACCCCTTCTGGGTGTCGCGCCAGTCGCTGGAGGCGCCGCCGGAGACCCTCAAGCCCGGCTGCGGCTGGCTGCCTGCGGACTGGATGCCGAGCGAGGCGCTGCGCAAGGCCCTGCGCGCCGTCGCGCGGGCGGACGACGCCCTCCTGACCGACTATGGCGGCGTGCTCGGCTCGAGGGCGCTGCGCCGCATCCTGCTGGGTCGTCTGGCGACCGAGGGGCTGCAACTCGGCCAGGATCAGGTGCTGCTGACCGCCTCCGGCACCCATGCCGTCGATCTGACGTGCCGCTATCTGCTGCGGCCCGGCGATACGGTGGTGGTGGACGATCCCTGCTACTTCAACTTTCGCGCCCTGCTGCGCGCGCATCAGGTCCAGGTCGTCGGCGTCCCCTACACGCCCACGGGCCCTGACGTCGAACGGTTCGAGGCCGTACTGAAACAGGCGTCGCCCCGGCTCTATTTGACCAACGCCGGGCTTCAGAACCCGACCGGCGCCGGCATCGCGCCCCAGACGGCGCACCGCCTGCTGAATCTGGCCGCCGCGCATGACCTCACCATCATCGAGGACGATCTTTTCGCCGATCTGGAGCCCGAGCCCACCACCCGTCTGGCGGCGCTGGACGGGCTGAACCGGGTCATCCGCATCGGCAGCTTCTCCAAGACGCTGTCGGCCTCCCTGCGCTGCGGCTACATCGCGGCGCGCGTCGACCGGATTTCGGACTTGGCCGATCTTCAGGTGGCGACGGGTTTTGTCGGCGCCAGTCCCGTGGCGGCCGAAGCCATCGCCCACGTCCTGGCCGGGGGCGGCTATCGCAAGCATCTGGACGAGGTTCATCGACGCCTGGCGCGCAAGCGCCGCGAGGTGATCGCCCGCCTGAGATCCATCGGCGTCGAACCCTGGATCGAGCCGCGCGGCGGCTTCAATCTTTGGTGCCGACTGCCAGGCGAGATCGATTCCGCCGAATTGGCTTGCGCCGCGCTGAAAGAGGACATCGTCCTGGCGCCCGGCGACGTATTCAGTCCCTCACAGACGGCCAGCCGCTTCATGCGGATCAACGTAACTCACTGCGACGACCCGCGCCTGATGAGCTTCCTGCGTCTAAGCCTCAGCGGCTGAGCGCGGCGGGGAACGGGCGGCCGAGAGCCTCGGCCATGGCCTGCTGGTTGATGAGCAGCACCAGGTCGCGCAGGTGATAGTTGTTCGACAGCACCACCACCGTCACGTCCTGATCGGGCTGATAGGACACCAGGTTGCGGAAACCCGCCCAGCTGCCGGTGTGGTAGATTTGGCGATCGCTGAACGGCGATGAGGTCCGCTCGCCCAGGGCGCTGACGTAAATGCCGTACCCATAGGCCCGATGCGGCCCGCGTCGCTCCGGCATGTCGTCCGGCGCATGGTCGGCGATCAGGTCAGCATAGGCCTTGTCGCTCAGGACGTGGCCCTGATGCAGAGACCGGTTCCAGGCCAGCATATCGTCCAGCGTCGAATACAGCGCCCCGGCGCCTGCCACGACGCTGACGTTGGCGATGGGCTGCGGCGTCAAGCCGGCCGGAAACAGGCCGTAGCCCATGGCCAGCCCCTGGGCGTCGTCATTCACGTCCGAGCCGGTGTCCTTCATCCCCAGGGGCTTGAGGATCGCCTGCTCCATATAAGTCTCGAACGGCTGGCCGCTGGCCTTTGACACGATCTCGGCCGCCAGGTTGAAGGCGGCGTTGTTGTAGCGGACCTTCGTCCCCGGCTCGAACTGCAGGCCATAGCGGGCCGAAGTCTCGGTCAGTTCCTGCGACGTGCGGTGGGTGACGCGGATACGGCCCCACTCGGCTTGCGCCATCACGTCCGGAATGCCCGAGGTGTGCGACAGCAGGTGATGGATACGCAGCGGCCGCCAGGCGTCGGGACACGGCTCGATCCATTTGCAGACGGGATCGTCGACCGACAGCTTGCCCTCGTCCTGAAGCTTCAGAACGGCCACGGCGGTGAACTGCTTAGACACCGAGGCCAGGCGGAAACGAGTGTCCAGAGCGAAGGGCGTATCCTGCTCATAGTTCGCCTTGCCGTAGACCTGGCGGAACAGAACCTGATCGCCCCTGGCCACCAGGACGGCGCCGGTGAACTGCTTGCTGGCCGCCAGCTGGTCCAGACGTTCCTTCAACTGCGGCAGGGCCTCGACCACCTCGACCGGCGGACGCTTGGGCAGGTCTGTCCGATAGACGGCGGCCGCCTGGGTTTCCGGCGCGACAGCCTTCACGAACCACGCGCCCGCCCCGGCCGAGATCAGGCCGGCGGCGACGAGGGAACCGAGGAACCAGGGCCTTCCGCCCGCGGTCTTGGGAACGATGAACACGAGACTAGACGTCAAACTCCAGGCCGAACTGGGCGTACAATGCCTTTGAGTCTTGCCATTTGGGATCGACTTTGACGGTCAAAAACAGGTGAACGGGCCGATCCAGGATCTCGATCAGCTCTTCACGCGCCTTCTGGCCGATCCATTTCAGGGTCTGGCCGCCCTTGCCCAGAACGATCGGGCGCTGGCTTTCGCGCTCGACATAGATGGTCTGTTCGATGCGGGCCGAACCGTCCGCCTTGTCCTCGAACGACGTCGTCTCGACCGCCGCCGAATAGGGCAGCTCCTCGTGCACGCGCAGATAGACCTTCTCGCGCGTGATCTCAGCGGCCAGGACGCGCAGCGGCACGTCCGCCGACTGGTCCTCGGGGTAGAGCCACGGCCCCTCGGGCATGGCCAGGGCTAGGCGCGTCTTCAGATCGTCCACGCCGTCGCCGCTGAGCGCCGAGATCATGAAGACCTCGGAATAGACGCCCGTCTCGAACAGGCGCTGCGACAGGGCCAACAGGGTGTCGCGGCGCATGCCGTCGATCTTGTTCAGCGCCAGGATGACCTTGGTGTCGGTCGCCTTCAGATTGGCGATGATGGTCTCGGTGTCCTCGGCCGAGCGGCGGTCGGCGGCGGTGCCCTCGCGACCTTCAGCGTCGATGTGCGACTGGGCGTCGATGAGGTGGACGACCACGTCCGCGTCCTGCGCCCCGCCCCAGGCCGAGGCGACCATGGCGCGATCCAGACGGCGGCGCGGCGTGAAGATGCCGGGCGTGTCCACCAGCACGATCTGGGCGTCGCCCTTGATGGCGATGCCGCGCACGGGGAAGCGCGTGGTCTGGACCTTCTGGGTGACGATGGAGACCTTGGAGCCGGTCAACCGGTTCACCAGCGTCGATTTGCCCGCATTGGGCGCGCCGATGATGGCGGCGAAGCCCGCACGCTGGCCGGTGATCTCGGTGGTTTCGGTGGTCTCGGTCAAATTACGTCTTCTCGTTTCAATAGGGCGATGGCGGCGGCCTTTTCCGCCTCCTGTCGCGAACGTCCCTGGGCGCGGGCTGGTTCATAGCCCGTCACCGTCGCCTCGACCGTGAAGGTCGGCGCGTGATCCGAGCCGGTACGCTGGACCACTTCATAGGTCGGCAGCGGTCGGCCCTGGCCTTGCGCCCATTCCTGCAGGGCGGACTTGGGGTTAGTCACCGCCGCACTCGGAGGCGCGGCCAATTCTTCGGCCCAGGCGCGCTCGAACACGGCCTGAGCGGCCATCAGGCCGCCATCGCGATAGACGGCCGCCAGGATCGCTTCCACAGCATCAGCGATGACTCCGGCCTTTCTGCGGCCGCCCGTCTTGGTCTCGCCGGGCGACAGGCGAAGCGCGTCGCCCACGCCCAGCCGTTCGCCCACGCGGGCGCAGGCGCTCTTGTCCACCAGGGCGTGCAGACGGGCGGACAGCTGCCCCTCGTCCGCTGACGGATAGTCGCGCACGAGTCGATCCGCGACCAGCAGGCCCAACACCCGGTCGCCTAGGAACTCCAGCCGCTCATTGTCGGCGGGAACCTGCGGGCCCGCCCCTTCGCCCACGCTGGAGTGCGTCAGGGCGCGCTCCAGCAGGGAGGCGTCCTCAAAGTCATGCCCCAGGCGCTGGCGCAGGGCCGCCACGGCCTCGGCGCGCACATTCGTGCGTCCGCCGGCCATCAGTCGAGGATCTTGAAGAACCGGCTGAAGCGCACATTGGCGAACCAGCTGACCGGGTTGAACAGCGAGGCGCCCGGCGTCCACGAGAACATGATGATCTCGGCCTTGCCGACCAGATTCTCAGCCGGGACCATGCCCACGCCGGCCGACATCTCGACGCGGCTGTCGATCGAATTGTCGCGGTTGTCGCCCATCATGAAGTAGTGACCGGCCGGAACCTCATACAGCGGGGTGTCGTCCAGATCGCCGCCGGGGCCGAAGTCCTGCGTCATGAAGGTGCGGCCGCCCGGCAGGGTCTCGCGCAGCTGGGTCACGGCGCGCGGGCCGAACATGTCGGCCATCTGGGCGCGGCTGACCACCACGTCCTGAACCGGCGCGCCGTTGATGTAGAGCTTGTTGGCGATCATCTGCACCTTGTCGCCCGGCAGGCCGATCACGCGCTTGATATAGTCCGTCTTGTTGTCGCGCGGCAGCTTGAACACTGCGATGTCGCCGCGCTCCGGCGCCTTGCCCAGGATGCGGCCGTTGAACACCGGCGGGCTGAACGGGATCGAGTGCTTGGAATAGCCGTACGACCACTTCGACACGACGATGTAGTCGCCTTCATACAGGTTCGGCTCCATCGAGGCCGACGGGATGGTGAAGGGCTGGAACAGCAGCACCCGCAGCACCAGCGCGATCAGCAGGGCGAAAACGACGGTCTTGATGATCTCGACCGTTTCGTTGCTCGCGGACTTTTCTTTCTTCACTCGCTTGGCCTTCCTGGCGCGCCGGGGCGCATAGATCGGGGTCTCGCTGTCGAGGGCTTCGGGGTCGTCCCCCATGTCGAAGGGGGCGTCGCCGTCGTCGCTCCAGATCGGCCGTTGGTCAGCCGGATCGAGGGCTGGGTCGGCTGCTCCGCCGTTCGCCTTGGGGTCGTCGCTCATCGTCTGCTCGAATCCCCCGCCGAACGCGGGGTTTGAAGGTCGAGGCGTAGTCGCTGAACCCGTCGCGAGCAAGACTCTGGATGATGAAGGAACCGCAACCTTCGCCGCGGCGTCAGGCCTTGGGCAGGGCTTCGATCACCACGAAGGCCAGGGCGTAGGGGTGTTCGTCGCTGAGGGTCAGGTGGATGCGCGCCTCATGTCCCGGCGGGGTCAGGCGAGCCAGATGCTCGGCCGCGTGGCCGGTCAGGGCCAGGGTCGGCTGGCCGGACGGCAGATTCACCACCCCCATGTCGCGCCAGTAGACGTCAGACCGCATGCCGGTGCCCAGGGCCTTGGCGCAGGCTTCCTTGGCGGCGAACCGCTTGGCGTAGCTCCACGCCGGGTCGGCCTTGCGGTCCGAACGGGTGCGCTCAAGCTCGGTGAAGACGCGTTGCTTGAAACGGTCGCCGAAGCGGTCCAGCGACGCCTGGATGCGACGGATGTCCGACAGGTCGGCGCCGACGCCGATAATCACGATGACGCCTCGTCCATCGCCGCGCGCATCCGGCGGATGGCGGCGTCTAGGCCGACGAAGACCGCCTCGCCGATCAGGAAGTGGCCGATGTTCAGCTCGACGATCTCGCGAATGGCCAGCACATCGCCTGCCGTGGCGTAGTCGAGACCGTGGCCCGCATGAACCTCCAGCCCCAGAATGTCGGCCTGGGCGGCGGCGGCGGCCAGACGGTCGAACTCGACCGCGCGCTGAGCCGGGTCGGTCAGGTGGCAATAGCGGCCGGTGTGAAACTCGACCACCTGGGCGCCGACCGCGGCGGCGGCCTCGACCTGGTCCTCGGACGGTTCGATGAACAGGCTGACGCGGATACCGGCATCCGACAGGGCCTTCACCACCGGGGCGATGCGGGCCTCATGACCGGCGACGGCCAGACCGCCCTCGGTCGTCACTTCCTCGCGCCGCTCGGGCACCAGGCAGGCGGCGTGCGGCCGGTGGCGCAGGGCGATGGCCAGCATCTCCTCCGTCACCGCCATCTCGAAGTTCAGCGGCTTGTCCGCGCGGCGGCACAGAGCCGTCAGCACGTCGATGTCGGCGTCGGTGATGTGACGGCGATCTTCGCGCAGGTGGGCGGTGATGCCGTCAGCCCCCGCCGCCAGCGCCGCCTCGGCCGCGCGAGCCGGATCGGGATGAGCGCCGCCGCGCGCGTTACGGACCGTGGCGACGTGGTCGATATTGACGCCCAGACGAACCCGCTGACGCTTCATCCCGTTCTCTCTTCTCTACTTCGCAGGCGACGGCTGCCCGGATCCTCGACCGGCAGGGCGGCCAGTTCCGGCGGCAGGGCGTCGGCCGGATAGGCGGGCACCTCCATTGAGGCCAGGGCGATCAGGGGCACGCCCACATCGACCTTTCCGCCCGAACGGTCGACGATGCAGGCGGCGGCGACGACTTCGCCGCCCGCCTTCTGGATCGCGGCGATGCATTCGCGCGACGACAGACCCGTGGTGACGATGTCTTCGACCATGACGATCTTCTCGCCCGGCTCGACCGAGAAGCCGCGACGCAGTTTGAACTCGCCGCCCTCGCGCTCGACGTACATAGAGCGGACGTTCAGGTGCTTGGCCGTCTCATAGCCGGGGATGATGCCGCCGACGGCGGGCGAGATCGCCGCATCGACAGGCCCGACCGTCGCGACGATCTTTTCCGCCAACGCCTTGCACAGGCGCTCGCAGCGGGCGCCGTCCATGAAGACCAGGTTCTTCTGCAGGAAGACCGGGCTGTGCAGGCCGGACGAGAGGACGAAATGGCCTTCGCGCAGGGCGCCGGCGTCGCGGAATTCGTTGAGGACGTCTTCAGTGTTCATGAAGGCCGTCCTTAGACCCTGCAGCGGCCGCCCTCAACCCGCGCCCTATTTGATGTCGCAGTTGGGCTTCAGGCCGCCTTCCAGCAGCTTAGCCCACACCGTCTCGGCGTCATCGGCGAAGGCGAACAGCTTCATGTCCGACGCCTTGACCATGCCGTGCTCGATCAGGGTGTCGAAGTTGATGACCGAACGCCAATAGGCCTCGTCGAACAGGACGATGGGGATGGGCGGGGCCTTGTCCGTCTGGCGCAGGGTCAGGATCTCGAACAATTCGTCCAGAGTGCCGAAACCGCCGGGGAAGACCACCAAGGCGTTGGCCCGCATGGCCAGGTGCATCTTGCGCATGGCGAAGTAGTGGAACTGGAACGTCAGCTCCGGCGTCGACCAGGGGTTCGGGAACTGCTCGTGCGGCAGGGTGACGTTGAAACCGATGGACGGCGCCCCGGCCTCGTGCGCGCCCTGGTTGGCGGCCTGCATGATGCCCGGCCCGCCGCCCGTGGCGATGACGTTGTCGCGCACCTCGCCCGGCTCGCCGCGGAAGGCGCCGCCGCGTTCGGAGGCGATGCGGCCGAACTGACGCGCCTGCTCGTACCAATAGGCGTGGCGGCCGTCGCCGTTCACGCCGACGCGGGCGCTGCCGAAGACCACGATGGTCGAGCGCACGCCCCAGGCCTTCAGCGCCTGCTCGGCCTTTTCATACTCCATCAGGAAGCGCACGCCGCGCATCGACTCGCCCAGCAGAAAGTCCTGATCCAGGGCGGCCAGACGATAGGAGGGCGAGGCCATCTGGGCCTCGTTGGCGAGCTTCTGTTGTTCGGGGGACATTTCGACCTTTGAGAAAACTGATGGCGTCAGCGTCGGCTCAGCCCCGCGCGCGATCAACCGTATCGACGTAGGGATTTGCCCTCAGCGCCGCAATGATCATGGTGGCGTGGCGGGCGTCCTCGACCTCCACGTCGATGTCGACGTCGTAGAAGTCGTGCTGCCGGTGCGCCATCGACAGATTCAGGATGTTTCCGCCCGCCTCGCCGATGATGGAGGCCACCTGCCCCAGCACGCCGCGCGCATTGGTCAGGGTGGCGTGCAGCTTCACCGCGCCGACGGCGCTGCGCTCGGCCTGCGGCGTCCATTGCAGATCCTGCCAGACGGAGTCGTCATCGGCGAAATCGGCCAGGGTCTGACAGTCGATGGTGTGGACGGTCAGGCCCTTGTCCGGCTCAAGAATGCCGACGATGCGGTCGCCCGGCACCGGCGAACAACACTGGCCGAAATGGATGCTGACGCCCGGCGTCAGACCGCCGCCGCGCACGAACAGGCGCGGCGATTCCTCGCCGATGCGCTTGCGCTCCGGCCCGGCCTTCAACTGGCCCTTCAGCGCCGGGAACAGGGTCTCGGCCACGCGCGTGGCCGTCAGACGGCCCCGGCCGATGGCGTCGAACATGTCCTCTTCCGACGGCATGGCGAAGGTCTTCAGCACCTCCGTCAGCTTGACGTCGGCCAGCGACTTGCCCGCCCGCTCCAGCGTCTGCTCCAGCGTCGTCTTGCCCAGGCGCACGAACTCTTCGCGCTCCGAGGTGCGGATATGGCGGCGGATGGCCGAGCGGGCGCGGCCCGTGACCGTCAGGCTGCGCCAGTCGGTCGGCACCTCGCGCTTGGTCCCGCGGATGATCTCAACCACGTCGCCGTTCTGTAGCGCGGTGCGCATGGGCTTCAGCTCGCCGTTGATCTTGACCCCGACGGCGGTGTCCCCGACCTCGGTGTGGACAGCGTAGGCAAAGTCCAGCGGCATCCCGCCGCGCGGCAGGGTGATCAGCGTCCCCTTGGGCGTGAAGACGAAGACCTGATCCAGATACATTTCGAGCTTGGCGTGCTCGACCCAGTCCTCGCCCCCCTCCCCGTGTTCGATCACCTGAACCAGATGGCGCAGGTTCAGCAGGGGATCGCGGCCGCCATCCGCCTCCATCGCCTCACGGTCGAAGCCGTAGGACTGGTTCTTATAGGCCCAGTGCGCCGCCACCCCGTCCTCGGCCACACGGTCCATGATCTCGGTGCGAATCTGCATCTCGATGCGCAGGCCGCCCGGCCCGACGACCGTGGTGTGCAGCGAGCGGTAGTTGTTCGACTTCGGCGTCGAGATGAAATCCTTGAACCGCTCCGGCACCATCGGCCAGGCGCGATGGATGACGCCCAGGGCGCGATAACAGTCGTCCTCGCTCTCCACGATGACGCGGAAGCCGTAGATGTCCGACAGGGACGAAAAGCCGACCGTCTTGCGCTGCAGCTTGCGCCAGATGGAATAGGGCGTCTTCTCACGGCCCTTGACCCGCGCGGTCAGGCCCGCCTCGGACAGCACCCGCTCGATCTCGGGCGAGACGGCCTCGATGGCGCTGCCGTTCTCCAGCTTCAGCGCCTCCAGGCGGCGCTTGATGGCGACGCGCGCCGTGGCGTTCAGATGCTCGAACGCCAGCTCCTCCAGCTCGGCGGCGATGGAGTGGATGCCGATCGAACGGCCCAGGGGGGCGTAGACTTCCAGCGTCTCGCGGCTGATGCGCTCGCGCTTCTCCGGCTTCACGAAGTGAAGGGTGCGCATGTTGTGCAGGCGGTCCGCCAGCTTGACCAGCAGCACCCGCACGTCGCGCGAAATGGCCAGAATGAACTTGCGCAGGTTCTCGGCTTGACGCGTGTGCTCGGCCTGAAGCTCCAGCCGCGACAGCTTGGTCACGCCCTCGACCAGGACGGCGACCTCTTCGCCGAACATCTCGGCGATGTCCTCGCGCGTGGCCGAGGTGTCCTCGACCACATCGTGCAGCAGGGCCGTGACGATGGTCGCCGTGTCCAGCCGATAGTCGGTCAGGATGCCCGCGACCTGGATCGGATGGGCGAAATAGGGATCGCCCGAGGCCCGCAGCTGCGAGCCGTGCATCTTCATCGCATAGACATAGGCGCGGTTCAGCAGCGCCTCGTCGGCAGTCGGATCATAGGCCTTGACCGCCTCGATCAGTTCGAACTGGCGCATGATCGGTGCGCGCTTGGTATCAGACAATGCAGGGCCTTCAGACGACTTCGGCGCCGCCCCGGCAGGGGACGACGCCGACTTGTCTTGCAGATTCGCGGGTTGGTCCATCGGCGAGTCCGCCAGGGGCCGCGCCGTTGAGGAGGTGACGCCGGTGACAGGCTCTGCCGTCAGTAGCGTTCCTCCTGGCCCCCGTCGCGGTCGCTCTGCAGCGCGCGGATCAGTTCGGCTTCGGCCATGTTCATGTGCTGCGGCTCGGCCAGCAGGGCCACGACTTCGGCTTCATCCTCGGCCTCGGTCCGCTCATCGACCCGTTGCAGGGTGGTGATGATGTTCTCGCGCAGTTCGTCCGGGGTGACGGTGTCCTCGGCTAGTTCGCGCAGGGCGACGACCGGGTTCTTGTCGTTGTCGCGGTCCAGCGTCAGCGGCGCGCCGTTGGCGATGTTGCGGGCGCGGTGACCGGCCAGCAGAACCAGACCAAAGCGGTTCGGCACCTTTTCGATGCAGTCTTCGACAGTGACGCGGGCCATGAATTTCCTCTGGCGGCAGGGAGAACCGCACAAAATAAAGGTTGAAAGCCGATTGTGCAACGCCGCGAAGGCGGCATTGGGGCGGATCGGCGTCAGTTGCGCCTCCCCTCGCCCGACAGACCGCCCGGCGTCAACCCCTCGGCAGGGGTCGAGCATCCTCGCCGATCGTGGCCGCCGCCGCCAGATCGCACGCACGACGGCCGCAAACCGGATGCGTCCACTCCGGCGCCACCTCAGCCAGCGGCCCCATGACGAACAGCCGGTCGGCCGCGCGCGGATGCGGCAGAATCAGCCCGTTCAGATCGCCGCTGAGCCGCCCATAGGCGATCAGATCCAGATCCAGCGTGCGCGGCGCATTGCGCGCCGTCCGCACCCGGCCGAACAGATCCTCGACCCGCCCCAGGGTCCGCATCAGGGTTGAGGCGTCCTGGGCGGTGCTGACCACGGCCACCCCGTTCAGGAAGGGCGGGTCGCTCGGATCAGGCCAGGCCTGGGACGACCACCAGGACGAACGGGCCAGCACATCCACCCCCTCGGCGCGGAACCGGGCCAGCGCCGCCTCCAGCGCCTCGACACAGGACGACCAATCGCCCTTGTCATTGCAGCCCAGTGCGACGATGACTGCCGCGTCCAGATCGGTCTCGCCCCAGGATTCTCCTGCGGCGTCGGTCGGGGCGTTCATTTTCTCGACCATATCGACGGACTCATTTTCGTTCATGACCGACCATCCCGATGACCGCATCGCCCTGTTCATCGACGGCGCCAACCTCTATTCGGCCGCACGCGCCCTGAACTGCGATCTCGACTTCAAGAAGCTGTCCACCTGGTTCGTCGGCGAAGGCCGGTTGATCCGCGCCTATTATTACACGGCCATCGTCGAGGGCGAAGAATTCTCGCCCGTGCGGCCGCTGGTCGACTGGCTCGACTACAACGGCTTCACCGTCGTGACCAAGCCGGTCAAGCGCTTCACCGACGCCCAGGGCCACAGCCGCACCAAGGGCAATATGGACATGGAGATCGCCGTCGACATGCTGGAGCTGGCGCCGCGCCTGGATCAGGCGGTGCTGTTCTCGGGCGACGGCGACTTCCGCCGCGTGGTGCAGGCCCTGCAGGCCAAGGGCGTGCGCGTCACCGTCGTCTCGACCGTCAAGAGCCAGCCGCCCCAGATCGCCGACGACCTGCGTCGTCAGGCCGACGCCTTCGTCGATCTGGCCGACATCATGAACCAGGTCGGCAAGCCCAAGGCCGCGATGAATCAGGGCGTAGCCCGCACCCTGGACCGGAGCGATCGCGCGTGAGCGCAGCGTTGACCCCGGAACCGGCGCGCGACTGCCCCCTGTGCCCGCGCCTAGTCGCCTATCGCGCCGAGAACGCGCGTCAGAACCCGGACTGGTGGAACGGTCCTGCGCCCTCGTTCGGCGATCCGAACGCGCGCCTGCTGATCGCAGGCCTGGCGCCGGGCCGCACCGGCGCCAACCGCACGGGCCGCCCCTTCACCGGGGACCACGCGGGCTGGCTGCTGTACGACACGTTGAAGAAGACGGGGTTCGCGAAGGGATCTTACGATCCTGATGGCCATGACGACCTGACGCTGGTCGACTGTATGATCACCAACGCCGTGCGCTGCGCCCCGCCGCAGAACAAGCCGACGGCGACGGAAGAGAACACCTGCCGCCCCTTCCTGGTGGATCGGCTGGCCGCCCTGCCCCGGCTGAAGGTGATCGTGACCCTGGGCGACGTGTCCCGGCGCAGCATCCTGCGGACGCTGGGCTATCCCGGCTCAGCCATTCCCGCCGGGCATGGCGTCGAGGGCCAGGTCGGCCCCTATACGCTGATCAACAGCTATCACTGCTCGCGACTGAACACGAACACGGGGCGGCTGACGGCGGGAATGTTCGAGGACATCTTCAAGCGCGCGAAGGCGGCCCTGGAAACTTGAAACCTCAGCCGCCGGCGATGTCCCCGGCGACCATCACCGGGGCGGCCGGCTCGCGGAAATAGCGGTCGATGCCCTCGGCGACCGAGCGCATCAGGCGGCGACGGGCGCGTTCATCGCTCAGGACGCGCTCATCCTCCGGATTAGTGATGAAGCCCATCTCCAGCAGGATGGCGGGAACGTCCGGCGCCAGCAGCACGGCCAGACCCGCATCGCGGTGACTGCGGCGCAGCAGCGGATGGTCCGCGCCTTCCAGGTGGGTCAGCAGCACCCGCGCGAACTGGGCCGAGCGGTTCTGTGTGGCGCGCTGGGTCATGTCCAGCAGGATGCGGTCAACCGAGGGGTCGCGCCCCGGCAGGCGCAGGTCGCGCTGCCAGTCATCGCCCTTGGTGAACTCGCGCACGGCGCGACCGGCGCCCTGTTCCGACAGGGTATAGACGCTAGCGCCGCGCAAAGCCGGGTCCGAACCGGCGTCGGCGTGCAGGGAGATGAACAGGTCGGCGCCCGCGTCACGCGCGATCTGCACCCGGCGGCCGTGCACCACATAGACGTCGCCGTCGCGGGTCAGGCGCACGCGATAGCGGCCGGTGCGCTCCAGCGCCGTCTTGAGTTCGCGGGCGGCGGCCAGGGTGACGGCCTTTTCCTGAACATGCTGGCCCTGGGCGCCGGGATCGCGGCCGCCGTGGCCGGCGTCGATGACAATCAGGGGCTTTTCGGCGCGAGCCTGTTCTCGGCGCGGCGCGGCGACCGGAACCGCAGCGGCGGCGCCCGTGGCCTTCAGGTCGATGACATAGCGATAGTGGTCCACCCCATCGCCGGGCGGCAGCAGGAAGCGGCGCTCGATCTCGGCGCCGCGCGCCAGGTCCAGCCGCACGCGCGATGCGCCCGAGGCCGCGCTGACCTCATAGCCGCGCACCAGGCCCGAGCCGCTGCCTTCCAGACCGCGCGCAGGATTGACGCCCGCCAGGGACAGGATGACCCGCCCGGCCGAACCGTCCTCGATCACCTGACCGCGCGTCGAGCGGCCCAGATCCAGCACCACGCGGGTCCGCTGGGCGTCGCCGCCGAAACGCAGACGCACGATTTCGCCGTCCGGACCTAAGGCCAGACCGCGCGTCGCCGTGAACGCGACAAGGCAGATGACGACGAACGCAAGGCCGGTCATCGACCATTCGCGCACGCCCCAACGGCTCAGATTGTCACGCCACCGACCCAACATCAGAGGGAAATCGCCCTGCAGTTTAGAAGCCAGGATGAGCCCAGGGTTTAAGGATTTCGTTAAGACCTCTTACCGGCGCGCGGTTCTTTTATTTTCCGCAACATCTGCCTATTATCGGTTCCGCATGCGAACGATCGCGCCGCCCGGCACTGTGTCGGGATCAGGCGCGCCCTCCTCGCGGCGTTGAACTTTTCACCAATTCCGAGGATCGCGCGGCCTGGCCGTCGATCCGAAGATACGGGTTCGGGATGCGGCCTTGATCGGCGCGTCCGGGCCCAGGACCGACAACCTTATGGGCCGACCCGCCTGCGCTCCCGAACGGCAAGACCATGCCGCTCTCGCTTTTAGCGAGGGGATGACGCGCGCCCTGGCCCCCATTTCCATTCGGCGAGCCGCCCCTATTCCCGCGACTGCGTTCGCGGCGCACGGCCTGGCGCGCCTGAGAGAGACCTTCAATGTCAAAAACCATGTTGATAGACGCGGCGCACGCGGAAGAAACCCGCGTCGCGATCGTGGACGGCCGCCAGGTTGAGGAATTCGATTTCGAATCCCGCGCCCGCCGTCAGCTTCGCGGGAACATCTATCTCGCCAAGGTCACCCGCGTAGAGCCCAGCCTGCAGGCGGCCTTCGTCGAGTACGGCGGAAACCGCCACGGCTTCCTGGCCTTCAACGAAATCCACCCGGATTACTATCAGATCCCCGTCGCCGACCGCGAAGCCATCATGGCCGAAGCGCACGACGACGCGGACGAAGACGACCTGGGCCGTGAATCCGACGACGCCGATTCCGACGGCAAGCTGGCCGACGAGGAACGCCTGAAGCGTCGCCTGATGCGTCGCTACAAGATCCAGGACGTCATCAAGCGCCGCCAGATCCTGCTGGTGCAGGTCGTCAAGGACGAGCGCGGCGCCAAGGGCGCGGCCCTGACCACCTGGCTGTCGCTGGCCGGCCGCTACTGCGTGCTGATGCCGAACACCGGCAAGGGCGGCGGCATCTCGCGCAAGATCACCAACACCTCGGACCGTCGCCGGCTGAAGTCCGCCGCCGCCGCGCTGAAGGTGCCGCAGGGCATGGGCCTGATCATCCGCACGGCGGGCGCCAAGCGCACGCGGGCCGAGATCAAGCGCGACTATGAATATCTGCTGCGCCTGTGGGAGACGATTCGCGAACTGACCCTGCGCTCCAACGCGCCGGCGATGATCCACGAGGAAGAGAACCTGGTCCGCCGCGCCGTGCGCGACATGTACGACAAAGACTTCGACGGCATTCAGGTCGAGGGCGTCGAGGGCTTCAAGCAGGCCCGCGACTTCATGCGCGTGCTGATGCCGTCGCAGGCCAAGAAGATCCACCTCTACCAGGGCTCGCGCCCGCTGTTCGCGGCGAACGGCATCGAAGAGGTGCTGACCCAGATTCACCAGCCGGTCGTGCCGCTGAAGTCGGGCGGCTATCTGGTCATCAACCAGACCGAAGCCCTGGTCGCCATCGACGTGAACTCCGGCCGCGCCACCAAGGAGCGCAACGTCGAGGCCACGGCGACCAAGACCAACCTGGAAGCCGCCGTCGAGGCCGCCCGCCAGCTGCGCCTGCGCGACCTGGCCGGTCTGATCGTCATCGACTTCATCGACATGGACGAGGGCAAGAACAACCGCGCGGTTGAGAAGGCCCTCAAGGACGCCCTGGCCAAGGACCGCGCCCGCATCCAGATGGGCCGCATCTCGGGCTTCGGCCTGATGGAGATCAGCCGTCAGCGTCGCCGCCTGGGCGTGATCGAAGGCGCGACCGAGGTCTGCGAATGCTGCCAGGGCGCCGGGCGGGTCCGTTCGGCCGAATCGGCGGCCCTGACCACCCTGCGCGCCGTCGACATCGAGGCCGGCAAGAACGGCGCGGGTTCGGTGAACCTGCGCGTCTCGACCGCCGTGGCGCTGTATATCCTGAACCACAAGCGCGCCTATCTGCAGTTCCTGCTGGAAGAGCGCGGCCTGAACGTCATCATCCAGATCGACGACAGCCTGGCCCAGGGCGAGCACTCGATCGAGCGCACCGAAACGAACGAGGACTTTGTCGCTCCCGAAAGCCACATCGACCTGGCCGACCTGGACGACGGCTTCGACGACAGCGCCTATGACGACGAGGACGAAGACGCCGAGGACGAAGACGACTTCGGCGACGACGAAGACGAGGCCGATCTCGACCGCGAGGACGACGACGACGACGAGGCCCGCGCCCGCTCCGAACAGGACGACGACAGCCGCGGCGGACGCCGCCGTCGCCGTCGCGGCGGTCGCCGTGACGAAGAAACCGAAGCCGCCGCTTCCGACGATGACGACGACAGCCGGGGCGGCCGCCGCCGCCGGGGCCGTCGCGGCGGTCGCCGGATGCGTGAGGAAGGCGAACGCGACGTCTACGCCTGGGTGCGCGGCCGCACGCCGTCGCTGCAGGATCCTTACGTCTGGTTCGACCCGATCAACCCGGTCTCCCCTCGTCCCGAACGCAAGGACGAGCGCAGGTCCGAGGCCGCCGGCGAGGATACGGCTCAGGACGTCAGCCTGGACCAGGTCTCCGCTTCGGAAGAAGGCCGCAACGGCCGCTCGCGCCGTCGTCGCGGCCGCGGCCGGGGTCGCGGTCAGGGCGAACTGACCCACGAAACCAAGGTCGAAGACCGCGCCGCCAATGAAGGCCTGCCGCCCGTCGGCTCGCCCGACACGCCGATCGCCGTGGTGATCGAAGGCGAAGCGACCGAGGAGCCCGCCGCCGAGGCCGCTCCGGCCGTCGAACAGGCCGAAGCGCCCAAGCGCCGCCGCGTGCGCCGCAAGGTCAGCGCCGCCGCCGTGGAAGAAGCGACGGCAGCCGCCCCGGTTGAGGCTGAGGTTGAGGCCGCGCCGGTCGAAGCCGACCAGCCCGTCCCCGCCGAACTGGACGTGCCGCCCGCCGTGGCCGCCCGCGTCGAACAGGCGATCGAAGAAGCCCTCGAAGAGGCTCTGGGCGAGATCCCGGCCGTCGCCGAGAGCGTGGTCGAAGAGGCTGTCGTCCTGGCCGAGCCAGCCCCGGCGCCGACGGCCGAGGTCGACATCGCGGCCATCATCGCCGACGATCCGAACCAGATCGGCGCGCCCCCCGCCAAGCCCAAGCGCGGTTGGTGGCGCCGTTGATCGGACACGATTAAGCTGGAAGCTGCGGGGAAGACTATCGCTCTGGAGATCGTCATGACCAGGACGCCCCCCGCCGCAACCCGCTTTCGGCGCTATCTGGCCGCCGGCGTCGGCGCCCTCGCGGTGCTGGCCTCGGCCGCCGCGGCCCAGGCGCAGAGCCTGATCCGGGACACCGAGATCGAGGGCATCATCCATGAGTGGTCCGAGCCCGTGCTCGACGCCATGGGGCTGGACCCGAACGAGGTCGAGATCCTGCTGGTCAACGACAACGACCTGAACGCCTTCGCCACGCGCGGGCGGATCATGGGGTTGAACACCGGCCTGATCCTGCGGACCAAGAGCCCCAATCAGCTCCTGGGCGTGATCGCCCACGAGGCGGGCCACATCAAGAACCGCCACACCCTGCGCGACGGCGCCCAGAACGCCGGGATGCAGCCGATGATCATGACCATGGCGCTGGGCGCCCTGGCCGCGATCGCCGGCGCGCCGGACGCGGGCGCGGCCCTGCTGGCCTCCAGCCAGTATTTCGGCACGCTCGGCGCCCTGCGTTACATGCAGAGCCAGGAGGGCGAGGCCGACATCACCGGCGCCCGCGCCCTGGAACGCGCCGGGGAATCCGGACGCGGCATGGTCGAGTTCTTTGAGAACTTCCGCGCCCAGGAAATCTTCTCGGATCAGCGTCGCTATCCCTATTTCCGCAGCCACCCTCTGTCCTCGCAGCGGATCGAAGCCCTGCGCCGCCCGGTCGAGGCCGCCTCCCACTACGACAAGCGCGACAGCGACGCGCGCATGGCCCAGCACGCCCTGGTCGTGGCCAAGATCCGCGCCTTCATGGACGCGCCCAACGCCACCTTGCGCGACTATCCGTCCAGCGACGTCACCCTGCCCGCCCGCTACGCCCGCGCCATCGCCTGGTATCGCGACGGCCAGACGCAGAAGGCGCTGGACGCGGTCGACGTCCTGTTGGCCGAACAGCCCGAGAACCCTTATTTCTGGGAGCTGAAGGGCCAGATCCTGTTCGAGGAAGGCCGTCCGGCCGAGGCCCTGGGCGCGCATGAGAAATCGGTTGAGCTGAAGCCGGACGCCCCCCTGCTGCGCATCAACCTGGCTCACGCCCTGATCGAGACCAGCGACGCCTCCAAACTGACCGAAGCCGAGAACCAGTTGAAGCGCGCCCTGGCCCTAGAGCCGGAGAACACCATGGGCTGGCGCCTGCTGTCCCAGGCCTACGCCAGTCAGGGCAAGGAGGGCGAGGCCCGCCTGGCGTCGGCCGAATACTGGTTCGCCCTGCGTCGCCCGGATCAGGCCGCCCAGTTCGCCATGCGCGCCCGCGACATGCTGGACCGCAGCTCCATCGAATGGCGCCGGGCCACCGACATCGTCCTGGCCTCGGGCGCGACCGAAAAAGACATCACCGACGCCGAGCGCCGCAATGAACAGCGCAGCCGCTCCGGCGTCATTCCGCCCGGCGCCTGACGCCGACTCCGCCTTCCCTCTTTTTGCGCCTGACGAGACCTTGATGACCGACGACGCCCGCGAACCCGGCCCTGAAACCGACCAGCCCGCCGTGACGCCGCCCGCCGCCGCCAAGGGCCGCTTCGCCCTGTCGGGAACCGTTTTGGGCGGCGCCGCCGTGGCCATGTCGGCGGTCGCCCTGGCGCTGTCGGCCGCGCCCTATCTGAGCGGCGGTTTCGGCGGCAAGGTGCGCGACTATCTGATCAGCAACCCTCAGGTGCTGGACGAAGTCCTGGCCGCGCGCGAGACGATGGAATCCCAATCGCGCGTTCAGACCATCAACGCCGCCGCGGCCGCCAATCCGGCCCTGCTGGCCGCCGATGCGCGCGATCCGGCCTTCGGCCCGGCCAACGCCAAGGTGACGGTGATCGAATTCTTCGACTTCCGCTGCCCCGGCTGCAAGGCCGTGGCGCCGGAGTATCGCGCCCTGATGGCCGCCCATCCCGACGTGCGCTTCGTCTTCAAGGACTGGCCGATTCTGGACCGGGGCGAGGACGTCTCCTCGCAATACGCCGCCCGCGCCGCCCTGGCCGCGCATCAACAAGGCAAGTATCTAGCCGTCTATGACGCCCTGATGGCGGAACGGGCGTTGGACCGCGCCTCCATCGACCGCATCCTGGCCGACAACGGCGTCGACATGGCCAGGGCGAACGCCGCCATCTCAGCCCCCGAAATGACGCGCCACGTCACCGACATTCATGCCGCCGCCGCTGCGCTCGGCCTACAGGGCACGCCGACCTTCTTCATCAACGGCGTCGCCAGCCCCGGCATCGACCCGCGCGAGGTCGGCGCCCTGATCGAAGCGGCCAAGAAAAAGGGCTGACCTTCCGGTCAGCCCCCAAGCCTTCTCAGATCAGCCCCGCCAGCGGCGAGGACGGGTCGGCGTAGAACCGCTTCTTCATCCGCCCCGCCAGGTAGGATTCACGCCCGGCGATGACCGCGTGCTTCATGGCGCTGGCCATCAGCAGGGGATCGCGCGCCTCGGCGATGGCGGTGTTCATCAGCACGCCGTCGCAGCCCAGTTCCATGGCGATGGCGGCGTCCGAGGCCGTGCCCACGCCCGCGTCGACCAGCACCGGCACCTTGGACTGCTCGACGATCAGGCGAATGTTGATCGGGTTCTGCACCCCCAGCCCCGAACCGATCGGCGCGCCCAGCGGCATGATGGCCACGGCGCCCGCGTCCTCCAGCTTGCGCGCATAGACGGGGTCGTCGGTGCAATAGACCATGACCTCAAAGCCCTCGGCGGTCAGCAGCTTCAGCGACCGCAGGGTCTCCTCCATGTCGGGGAACAGGGTCTTGGGGTCCGCCAGAACCTCCAGCTTGACCAGGGTCCAGCCGCCCGCCTCGCGCGCCAGACGCAGGGTCCGCACGGCGTCTTCGCCGGTGAAGCAGCCCGCCGTATTGGGCAGATAGGTGTATTTCTTCGGGTCGATGAAGTCCGTCAGCACCGGCTGGTTCGGATCGGTCAGGTTCACCCGGCGCACGGCCACGGTGACCATCTCGGAGCCCGAAGCCTCGGCCGCCGCCGCGTTCTGGGCGTAGTCGCGATACTTGCCGGTGCCCACGATCAGGCGCGAGTTGAAGGTGCGGCCGGCGACGGTCCAGCTGTCGGTGCGGGGGGCGGTGTCAGTCATGCCCCTGACCTAGCGCCGCCCGCCGCCGGGGGGAAGCGGCGTTGCGGGATTTGATCGGCCCCACGCTTCTACTGCTCAGCCCCCGCCGACGAACTGCACCAGTTCGATCTTGTCGCCCTCGGCCAGCGCCGTCTCGCCGTGCAGCGAGCGCGGCACGATCTCCAGATTGCGCTCGACCGCCACCTTCTTCGGATCCAGCGACAGTTCCTGAACCAGTCCCAGAATGGTCGTGGCGGCGGTGTCCCGCGCCTCGCCGTTGACTTCGATACGCATCACATCTTTCCGAGCAGCATAAGCACCGATCGCAAGCGCGCCCTTCTTTCGGGCCCGCCGCTGACGCCGGAGCTATAGCGCGTTTGCGCACGACGAGCATCAATCAGCGCAGAACGCCTTTCAGACGATTATGCGATCGTTCAAGGAGCGGGCCTTAAGCGAGCGGATCGCGCGCGCTACTGTGTCGAACACCGGGCCGGCCTCCTGCTCCATTTCGGCATAGGCGCGTTCAAACTCGGGCGTCAGCCGGTCCAGCAAGGCCAATTGTTCGCGCCCCCTGTCAGTGATCTCGATCAAGTTGATGCGCAGGTCGTTGGGATCGGGACGGCGGCTGACCAGATCCAGGGCCAGAAGCTTGGGTATCTTCTGCTGAATGAGCTGGTGCGAACGGTCCAGCGCCCGCACCAGATCGGCGACAGAGACCGGGCCGAGCGTCGCAATGGCGCCCAGCAAGGACGAGGACTTCACCGGGATGACAATGCCCGCGCGCTTGAACACCTCGGCCGACTGCTGCTCGATCAGTTCGCTGAGCTGTTCGCTCAGCCGGCCCAGAAAGGTGCGATCCAACTCGATCATTCGTCCAACGCTTCCTCAGTCCAGGCGACGATAGGTTTCCCGCTTGCCGGACTTCCACACTCGCTCCAAACCGCTCACACGGCCATTCTCGTGCACCAGACGGAAGCGGTAGTCATCCGTTCCCTGGACCGCAAACAGATCTTTCCCGATCGGCTCAAGAGCCAAAACGAAGCGATCCCGCCAATGATAGGCCAGACCGTTGGCGGTGCGCGCCAGGGTTCGACCCTCATAGGCTCCGACTGCGGCATCCATCTCAGCCGCGCTTGCAGCTTGGCCGGTTAGCGCAGTTTCAATCGGAACCAAGGCCCATTTGGCCTCTGCATCGCCAGCATCAGCCCGGCTCTGCAGCAGGAACTTCTGCGCCGCCAACAGGGCCTCCGGAGCCGGAACCGCCAGGTCAGGGGTCACGCCGACGCCCTCGAAATCCTTACCGTCGACCGGATCCCGGATCAGGCCGAACGGAACCTGCAGCATGAAGCGATCATCAATCGGCACACGGGTGACCGGATGCGCGCCCCCAGAGGTCTGTTCGCCGATGACAGTCGCCCGGCCCAGGCGCTGCAGCGAAAACGCCATCCATTCGGCCGCAGAGAAGGACGTCGAACCGGTCAGAACCACCACGGGGATACCCCCCGACCGCCAGCCGGGCACGGCGGGCAGACTCCACTGGCTCCGCACCACCTGCGCCCCCTTGTCATTGTAGTTGTAGTCGAAGAATTCCTGGTCCTTGCCCGCCGGATAGAGGTAGCTCATCAGGAACTGCGCCATCTCCAGGACGCCGCCGTTGTTATAACGCAGGTCGAAGATCAGCCCCTTGGCCCCGTCGGCGAAACGCATGGCCGCCGACGCCGTCTCCTGAGCATATTGCGGGTCGGCGAAGAAATCGAACCGCACATAGGCCAGATCGCCGTCCAGCCGCCGCGCCTCGCGAAACCCGAAATTCGCTGCACGTTCTCTGTCGCGTTGGGCCTGTGTCGTCGTCTCGCCGCTCGCCTTGGCTCGACGGTCAGCCGCGACCTCGTCGGGATCGAAGGCCACCGAAAAGTGCAGATCCTCGCTCGCCTTGACTAGACCTTGAGCAAGGCTCGCGGCGAAGCGATCGGCTTCCATCGGCTCCGATTGAATCCGCCTGTCCAGCTCAGCGGATATGACCGGAATTCGGTCAGGGAAAACATAGTTCTGCTGCAACGCCGTCTCGAGGCGAGCCACGACTTCGCGCTGCGCCTTATGATCCAGGGTCTGCGCATCAACCGAAACCGGCGCCAGGACAGCGACGCTCAGCAACGAGAGGAAAACTCGATAAATCACTTCCAGACCCCATAATGAAATATATTGCGCAATATGTTGTAATTAATCTCGCCGTCAACCTCTCTTCACGGGTTCCTGCACGAGCCCCGCGCGGGTCATCTCCCGCAGTTGTCCCCAGCCAGCGGCCCCAACCTCCCCCTACGTCACCCTTTTTGCCCGCCCGCTTTGCGCCGCGCGCCACCTAGGCTACAACGCGCGCTCGATTCCGCGCGGCGGCGCGCCTGTTTTGCGAGCGAATGCCCGAAACTCTCACCCTGTATGTCCTGAACGGGCCGAACCTGAACCTGCTGGGGGTTCGGGAGCCGGATATCTATGGCCGCGAGACGCTGGCCGACGTTCAGGCTATGTGCGAGGCGGCGGCCGAGGGCGCCCGCGTGGTGTTCCGTCAGTCGAATCATGAAGGCCAGCTGGTCGACTGGATCCAGGAGGCCCGCCTTGAGGCCGACGCCCTGGTCATCAATCCGGCCGCCTTCACCCACACCTCGGTGGCCCTGCTGGACGCGCTGAAGACGCTGAGCATCCCCGTGGTCGAGTGCCACCTGTCGAACCCCGCCGCGCGCGAGGCGTTTCGGCATCACTCCTATGTGTCCCTGGCCGCGACCGGCGTGATCGCCGGCTTCGGCCCCCGCAGCTATGAATTGGCCGTCCGGGCCGCTCTGGACCTGGCGCGCCGCGCCGGGGCCAAGGGCTGACCGCCGCGCGCCGTCTGAAGATCAAGTAGAAGAGACCCCCATGTCCGACGACAAGAACAAGAACATCGACGCCGACCTGGTCCGCAGCCTGGCCGACATCCTGAACGACACCGATCTGACCGAGATCGAAGTCGAGCGCGGCGATCTGAAGATCAAAGTGAAGCGCGAAGTCACCGTCGCCGCCGCCCCGATCCAGTACGCCGCCGCCCCGGCTCCGATCGCCCACGCCGCGCCGGCCGCCGCCGCGCCGCTCTCCATGCCGTCGGACCCGGCCACCATCGTCGCCCGCGCCGGCGAAGAGGTGAAGTCGCCGATGGTCGGCACCGCCTATCTGCAGCCCGCGCCGGGCGCCGATCCCTTCATCAAGGTCGGCGACAAGGTGAAGAAGGGTCAGACCCTGGTCATCGTCGAAGCCATGAAGACCATGAACCCGATCCAGTCGCCGCGCGACGGCGTGGTGGCTGAAATCCTGGTGGGCGACGCCCAGCCGGTCGAGTTCGGCGAAGCCCTGGTCGTGCTGGAAGCCTGAGCCCCATGTTCACCAAGGTTTTGATCGCCAACCGCGGCGAGATCGCGCTTCGCATCCACCGCGCGTGCAAGGAGATGGGCATCTCCACCGTCGCCGTGCATTCCGAAGCCGACCGCGGCGCCATGTGGGTGCGCCTGGCCGACGAGAGCGTCTGCATCGGCCCCGCGCCGGCGGCCAAGTCCTATCTGAACATCCCCTCGATCATCGCGGCGGCGGAAATCACCGGCGCCCAGGCGATCCACCCCGGCTACGGCTTCCTGTCGGAGAACGCCCGCTTCGCCGAGATCGTCGAGGCCCACGGCCTGGCCTTCATCGGCCCCAAGCCCGAGCATATCCGGGTCATGGGCGACAAGATCACCGCCAAGCAGACCGTCAAGGACGCAGGCATCCCCGTCGTTCCCGGCTCTGACGGCGAAGTCGAGACGGTCGAACAGGCCATCGAGGCGTCCAAGACCATCGGCTTCCCCCTGATCGTCAAGGCGGCCGCCGGCGGCGGCGGGCGCGGCATGAAGGTGGCGATGACGGCCGACGACCTGGTCGAGGCCGTGCAGACCGCCCAGTCCGAGGCCCTTGCCGCATTCGGCAACGGCGCCGTCTACATGGAGCGCTACCTCCAGAAGCCGCGCCACATCGAGATCCAGGTCATCGCCGACAGCCACGGCAACGTCGTCCACCTGGGCGAACGCGACTGCTCGCTGCAACGCCGCCACCAGAAGGTGCTGGAAGAGGCCCCCTCGCCCGCCCTGTCGGCCGAGGGTCGCGCCAAGATCGGCGAGACGGTCAACAAGGCCATCGCCGCCATCGGCTACCTGGGCGCCGGGACCATCGAGTTCCTGTGGGAGGATGGCGAGTTCTTCTTCATCGAGATGAACACCCGCCTGCAGGTCGAGCACCCGGTCACGGAGATGATCACGGGCGTCGATCTGGTGCGCGAACAGATCCGTATCGCCGCGGGCCTGCCTCTGTCGTTCACCCAGGAGGACATCGAGTTCAAGGGCCACGCCATCGAGGTGCGGATCAACGCCGAGAACTCGGAGACCTTCACCCCGTCGCCGGGCACGATCACCGAGTTCCATGCACCCGGCGGCCTGGGCGTGCGTCTGGATAGCGCCATCTACGCCGGCTATTCGATCCCGCCCTATTACGACAGCCTGATCGGCAAGCTGATCGTCCACGGCCGCGATCGCGAAGAGGCGCTGGCCCGTCTGAAGCGTTCGTTGGGCGAGACGGTCATCAGCGGCGTCGACACCACCATCCCCCTGTTCCAGAAGCTGTTGCAGGAGCCGGACATCCTGTCGGGCGACTACGACATCCACTGGCTGGAGAAATGGGCGGCGGCGCAAAAGGCCAAGGCCTAAGGCGCCTCTCTTGGACGAGCCGGGCTTCAGCGCGAGCGGCCCTTCCGACGTCTTCGGACCGGAAGCGCTGCTCGCCTGCTACGCGCGGGGGGTCTTCCCCATGGCCGAGGCGCACGATGATCCGCGCGTCTTCCTGGTCGAGCCGGACCAGCGGGGCGTCATACCGCTGGATCGCTTCCACATTCCGTCACGCCTGCGCCGCACCGTGCGAGGCGAGCCGTTTCAGGTGCGGGTGAACACGGCCTTCGCCGCCGTGCTGGACGCCTGCGCCGCGCCCGCGCCGGGACGCGAGGACACCTGGATCAACGCCCCGATCCGTCGTCTCTACATCGAACTGCATCAGCGCGGCTTCGCCCACAGCATCGAGTGCTGGCGAGACGAGACGCTGGTCGGCGGCCTTTACGGCGTGACGCTGGGCGGCGCCTTTTTCGGCGAGAGCATGTTCAGCCGCGCGACGGACGCCTCCAAGGTCGCCCTGGTCCATCTGGTCGCACGGCTCAGAAAGGGCGGCTGGCGCCTGCTGGACGCGCAGTTCCTGACCGACCACCTCAGCCAGTTCGGCGCCGTGGAGACGCCGCAGGAAGCCTATCTGCGGATGCTGCCCTGGGCCTTGCAGGCGACGCCGGACGACGCCGCCCTCATGGCGCCGATGAGCGGCGCCGAAGCCGTGGCTTACGCCTTACAGCCGACCACCCAAGCGTCATAGACCGGATGCTGCAGCCCGCTGACGCTGGGCGACGAGGCGAACATCCAGCCCTTGAACACCTGACGCGCCTCGGTCGGCGCCGCCAGGCCGCGCGGCTGAACCCCGACCTCCATATAGGCGATGGCGTCCTCGGTCATTTCATCCGAAGCGGAGACCTCGCAGGCGCGGGCCTTAAACAGCAGGGTCTTGCCGAAGCGCACAGGGCGACCGCCGACCTCGACCTCGAACCGCATGGTCTCGGCCGTGGTCTTGTCGACCGCCTGGATGACGGCGATGCGACGGCGCTGACGCACGCCCGGCGGCGTGGTCGGAGCGGCGGGCGCGGGCGCGGCCTCTTCCTCTTCGGCGGTCAGGTCTTCCGGGACTTCTTCCTGAACGGCGACTTCCTGTCCCTGGACCGCGACGGTCGGGACGCCCGGTTGCGCGGGCGCGGTCGGCGCCGCCGGATTCGTCGCCGGGGACTGGCCGCCGTTGGCGGGCGGAGTCTGCGGCTGGACGGGCTGCAGCGGCGTTCGGCCGGTGTCGCGCAGCAGGTCGCCGATCGGATCGGCCGGAGCCGGCGTCGCGTCCTGCGGCAGGTCCATCAGGGCGCTGGCCACGCCGACGCCCGAGATCGCCAGTCCCGCGACGACCACCCCGGCCAGCAGGACATGGCGAAGGGTCATTCCGGGCTCCAGGCCTGATAGTCGCCGGTGGCGGCCGGGCGTTGGCCCAAAGCGGCCAGCGAGCCTTGCGGACGGCGCGCCATGGGCGTGCCCGTCAGATTCGGCAGGTGATCCTTTTCCCACGCCTGGCGCGGCAGCGGGCGCTCGGCCGGGGTCTCGTCATAGGTGTAGCGCAGCCAGCCCTGCCATTCCGGCGGCACCTTGGTCGCCTCGGCGTAGCCGTCATAGATGACCCAGCGGCGCTTGCGGCCGTCATAGCTGACGCCGTCGCGGGATTCGTAATAGCGGTTGCCGAACTCGTCCGTGCCGACCAGTTGGCCGCGTTTGCCGACGGTGAACAGGGTGCCGATCGTGGCGCCGTTCCACCAGGTGAAGATCTTGCTCAGCACGTCGTCGAACTCACTCGAATCCACCGCCCAGGGAAGGTCCGGCGGCGCAGACCGATCATAGAAACCGCGACGCCCTACGTCCAGCATGGAGCGCACGCGAAACGCCTCAACATCTTGTGGGCAACCCCCGCACGAACCACAACATACGTTGAACGCCCATCAGATCTGTCGGTAAGCTGGTTCAGACGACATGCGTGGAGACGTGGAATGCGCTTCAAGGCTCACTTTGCTCCTCTCGCCGCGACGCTCGCTTTCGAGCCCCGCGAGATCGAGCGCGGTCGCGCCCTGACGCCGGTCACAGCGCCCGCCGGGTGGACCGATGTCCCCGTCGAAGCCTGGCTGGACTGGGCTGAAAGCCAGGCGCCGTCGCCCCCCCATGCCCTCGACGACGCCATCCACGGTTGGGCCGCGCGACTGGCGTCCGAGGGGAGTGAAAGCGGCGCCCTGGCTACGACGGCCGAGGCCGAGCGATTCGCTGCTGAACTCGCAGCGTCCGTGCTGCTGGGCCTCGCCGCCCCCGCCTTGCCGACGATGAACGGCTTCCTGCCGCTGATCGACCTGTCCGAACCGGATGCGACGCAGGCCCTGTCGGCCCAGGCCGCCGCCTGGCGCGGGCGTCGCCTGTCCTCGCGCGCGACCGAAGCCCTGGCCAAGGCGCTGGGCGAGGTCGCCGACGCCGTCTCCCGTTGCGAAGGCCCGCGCGAAGCCTGCGCCGATCCCGCCGCCAACCCGGCCCTGGCCCGCGCGGCCGTGGCGGCGCGCCGCTGCGGCGCCGCCGACGCCGACATCCTGCGCGCCATTCAGGGCGAGCCCGCCGATCTCACGATCGAGGCCGCCGAACATCCCGCCGCCCTGCCCGTTCTGGCGGCGCGCGACACCACCGCGTCGGGCGATCCCCGAACCGCCGCCGTGGCCGAGGCCGTGCAGGAAGGCCCGGTCGTGGTCGTCTTTTCGCCCTCCGACGCCGAGGCCATGGCCGCCGCCCAGACGGGCGCGCGAGCGATCCTGAACCTGCCCGCCCTGGCGGCGCTGGCCGGAGCGGACTTCGACGCATCCCTGGACGCCCTGGTCGCCCTATGGACCACGGCGCTGGACATCGAACTGGACCAGACGAGCCAGGCCGAGGCGCAGGCTGCGCGGCCCATCGCCCTGGGCCTCGGCGGTCTGGCGGATTGGGCGGTCGGCCAGGACGGAACCGACCCTGCCGCGCAGACGGCCGCTCTCGGACGCCGCGTCGCTGAGATGGCGTCCCAGACCTCCTGCGATCTGGCGGCCCGACTGGCGCCCTGCCCTGAATGGGCGACCGCCAAAGATGACGTCATCGCCGCGCTTCACGCGCAAGGACGCGACGCCGCCCCACTGGAGCAGAACGGACGACGCAACGCCGTGATCAGCCTGTTCGTCGACGAGGCTGAGCTGGGCCTGCGGCTGGGCCTGTCGCCGTTCAGCGCGACGGATGTGTTCCAGACCGCCGACGACGAAATCGCCCGGCGACTGAGGCCCGCCCTGGCCGCCGCCATCGTCGCGGCGGGCGGCGACGTCGAGGCGGCGGAGCGCCATCTGTTCGGCCGCCGCACCCTGGCCGAGGCGCCGGGCGTAAGCCACGGACGCCTGCGAGAACTGGGCTTCACCGATCTGGAGCTGGAGGCCATCGAGCGCGCCCTGGCCCTGGTCGAAGACTTCGGCCCCGCCTTCGCTCCGCCGGTGCTGGACGCAGGCTTCATCGGCGACGTACTGGGGCTGACGCCGGACGAGGGCGCCCTGCTGCCCCGCCTGGGCTTCACGGCCGAAGAGATCGAAGCCGCGACCGCCTATGTCTTCGGTCGACCGGACCTGTCGGACTGGGATCAGGCGCCGCCGTCGCTGACGGCCCTATTGGCGACGTCGGGCGCCGATCTGGAGGCGGCGCTGCGCCAGACGATCGAGCCGTTCAGCGACGCGCCCGACGCTCGCCCCCGCCTGTTGGACTGGCGCGCCGACGCCATGCAGATCGGCCGCGCCATCGCCGACGGCGCGCGTGACGATCGCCGCGCCGTGGCCTTGCGTCGCGCAGAAGCCCCGCTCAGCTTCCGCCTGACCCTGCCCGAGGTGGAGGCCCCCCGCCGCGCCGAGGCCCCGCCGCAAGCCGCGCCCCAGACCGTCGAGCGCGTGGTCGAGAAGGTGGTCGAGCGCGACCGCACCCGCCGCCGCCTGCCCGATCGCCGCAAGGGCTATATCCAGAAGGCCTCGGTCGGCGGCCACAAGGTCTATATCCATACCGGCGAATACGAAGACGGCGAACTGGGCGAGATCTTCATCGACATGCACAAGGAAGGCGCCGCCTTCCGCTCGATGATGAACAACTTCGCCATCGCCATCTCCATCGGCCTGCAATACGGCGTGCCGCTGGATGAGTTCGTGGACGCCTTCGTCTTCACCCGGTTCGAGCCGTCGGGGCGGGTCACAGGCAATGACTCCATCCGCTCGGCGACCTCCATCCTCGACTATGTGTTCCGCGAACTGGGCGTCTCTTATCTGGACCGTCGCGAACTGGCGCAGGTCACGCCCGAGGCCGCCAATCTGGACGGCATGGACGGCGCCCCGACCGACGCGCCCCAGCCCGTGCCCGCCGCCCGCTTCATCTCCAAGGGCTTCGCCCGAGGCGCGGCGCCTGACAATCTGATCGTCGCCCCCTTCGGCCGGAAGGAGCCGTCGCCGCGCACCACGCCGCCCGTGCAGGCCGGCCCCTGTCCCGAGTGCGGCGACTTGATGCTGACGGACCGGAACGGGACGCCCGTATGCGGCGCCTGCGGCGCGACTCCCCAAGTTCAAGGTTGAAACGGGACGCACTGTCCCGAAACGGCGGCCCGCTTCTTGCTGCAACAGGCGCAAAGCCTGGAGCCATCCGCATGATCCGTCCCGCCATCGCCCTTCTCGCCGCCGTCGGCCTGACGCTGACGGCCCTGCCCGCCTCGGCGCAGAACGCCTCTCAGATCAGCCAGGTGCGTCGCGGCGCCTCCTGCCCCGGCTGCAACCTGTTCCAGGGCGACTTCTCGGGCCTGGAGCGCACGGGCCTGAACCTGTCCGGCGCGCGCATCCGTCAGGCGGACATCAGCCTGTCGGTGATGAACCGCACCAACTTCAGCCGCTCGGACCTGCGCGACGTCGAGGCATACGGCGCGGTGCTGTCCAGCTCGAACTTCACCGGGGCGGACCTGACCAACGCCAGCTTCGTCGGAACCTATCTGGAAGGCGCGACCTTCACCGGAGCCAAGCTGCACGGGACCAATCTGTCGGGCGCCGAGATGTCGCGCGCGCGCGGCCTGACCCAGTCGCAGCTCAATCAGGCCTGCGGCGATCAGAACACGGTTTTGCCTTCAGGCCTGCGCATTCCCGCCTGTTGAACGTCGCCTTCGTTACCACGATTTAAGTAGGGTATTTACGCACTAAGGCGCATTCAGGAGGGGTGATGAAACGCTCCATTTCACCCCTGCGCCGCCTGGCCCTCGCCGCCTCAGCCCTTATGGGACTGACGACGGCCGCCCCAGCCCTGGCCGGCGCCGTGGACACGACTTGGCCCCAGGACCGCGACGTCGCGCGCATGGTCTCCCTGGGGGGAAGCTGCACCCGTTGCGAGTTGTCGGGCCGCGACCTGTCCGGCGCGACGCTGACCGGCGCCAACTTCGCCTACGCCACCCTGGTCGGGGCCAATCTGCGCGGCGCCGAACTGGTCGGCTCGAACTTCGTCGGCGCCGACTTCAGTCGGGCCGACATGCGCGGCATCGAAATGGTCGGCTCCACCTTCACCAACGCCAATATGAGCGGCGCCCAGCTGATGGGCGCAGAGGCCACCGGCGCGGTCCTGATCCGGGCCAACCTAACCGGCGCCAATCTGACCGGCGCCGAGCTTCAGGGCGTCAATATGAACAGCGCCGTCCTGGTCCGCGCCCGCCTGAACGAAGCCGAGATCTTCGGCGCCACCCTGGCCAATGTGAACGCCAGCGGCGCAGACTTCACAAGCGCCGACGTCAAGGCCTCCAACCTGTCAGGCGGCAATTTCGACAACGCCTCCTTCCGCAACGCGGACCTGGACAACGCGCGCCTGTCCGGCGGCAGCTTCAATCGCACCGACTTCCGCGACGCCTCCCTGCGCCGCACCGACATTCGCGGACTGGACCTCTCCCGGGCACGCGGCCTGACGGCCGATCAGGTCGAAGAGGCCTGCGGCGACGCCTCGACCCGCCTGCCGGGCGGCCTAACGGCCCGCAACTGCCGCGGCGGCGTCCGCGTCATCCGTACCCCGCCCGCACCGCCGACGCCGCCCGTCCCCCCGATTCCGCCGCGCCAGCGCAACTTGGTCATCACCTCGGGCAACTGAGGACCGGACGCAAAAAAGGAGGGGTCGCCCCCTCCCTTTTCCAATTCAGCCCTATGGCTCCGATCAGACCTTGATCGGCAGCTGGGTGCGGATCGACAGCTCCTTCAGCTGACGCTCCTCGACCTCGGCCGGGGCGCTCATCAGCAAATCCTGTCCCTGCTGGTTCAGCGGGAAGGCGATGACCTCGCGGATAGCCTGTTCGCCCGCCAGCAGCATGACGATGCGGTCGATGCCCGGCGCCAGACCGCCGTGCGGCGGCGCGCCGTAGCGGAAGGCGTTCAGCATGCCGCCGAACTGCTCTTCGACCACCGAGGCGTCATAGCCGGCGATGTCGAAGGCCTTCAGCATGATCTCGGCCTTGTGGTTCCGGATCGCGCCCGAGCACAGCTCATAGCCGTTGCAGACGATGTCGTACTGATAGGCGCGGATGGTCAGCGGATCCTGCGTCTCCAGCGCCTCCATGCCGCCCTGCGGCATCGAGAAGGGGTTGTGGCTGAAGTCGACCTTCTTCTCTTCTTCCGACCATTCGAACATGGGGAAGTCGACGATCCAGCAGAACTTGAACTGGTCCTCGTCGACCAGCTTCAGCTCCGTGCCGACGCGGGTGCGGGCCAGACCGGCGAACTTGGCGAAAACCGACGGCAGACCGGCGGTGAAGAAGGCGGCGTCGCCCTTGCCCAGACCCAGCGAGGTCATCAGGGCCTGCGTCGGCTCCTGACCCAGGTTCTTGGCGATGGGGCCGCCCCACGACTGCTGATCGTCCGACCAGAAGATGTAGCCCAGGCCCGGCTGACCCTCGCCCTGCGCCCAGGAGTTCATGCGGTCGCAGAAGGCGCGGCTGCCGCCGGTCGGCGCCGGGATGGCCCAGACGGCGTTCTTCTCGTCGGCGCCCAGAATCTTGGCGAACAGGCCGAAACCGCCCTCGCGGAAGTGGTCAGACACGTCCTGCATCTTGATCGGGTTACGCAGGTCCGGCTTGTCCGAACCGTACCACTTCATCGACTGTTCGAACGTCAGGCGCTCGAAGCCCTTGTGCTCCATCGTCTGACCGAAGTCGTTGGTGAAGGTGTGGACGCCGTCGATCGGCGACACCGGCTTGCCTTCGCCGAACTCGGTGAACAGGCCGTGCATCAGCGGCTCGATCGCCTGGAAGACGTCTTCCTGGGTCACGAAGCTCATTTCCACGTCGAGCTGGTAGAACTCCAGCGAACGGTCGGCGCGCAGGTCTTCATCGCGGAAGCAGGGCGCGATCTGGAAATAGCGGTCGAAGCCCGAGACCATCAGCAGCTGCTTGAACTGCTGCGGGGCCTGCGGCAGGGCGTAGAACTTGCCCGGGTGCATCCGGCTCGGCACCAGGAAATCGCGCGCGCCTTCCGGCGACGAGGCCGTCAGGATCGGCGTCTGATACTCGAGGAAGCCCTGCGCCACCATGCGCGTGCGGATCGACTGGATCACGCGCGAACGCAGGACGATGTTCTTGTGCAGACGCTCGCGACGCAGGTCGAGGAAGCGGTTGCTCAGGCGAATCTCTTCCGGATATTCCTGCTCGCCGAAGACCGGCATCGGCAGTTCGGCGGCTTCCGACAGCACTTCCACCGACAGGACGCGCACCTCGACCTCGCCGGTCGGCAGGTTGGTGTTGACGGTCGAGCCTTCGCGCAGGACGACTTCGCCGTCGACCTTGATCACGCTCTCGGCGCGCAGGCGCTCGACCACCTCGAAGCCCGGCGTTTCGGGGTGCAGGACCAGCTGAGTCAGGCCGTAGTGGTCGCGCAGGTCGATGAACAGCAGGCCGCCGTGGTCGCGCTTGCGGTGAATCCAGCCCGACAGACGAACGTTCGCGCCGGCATCCGTCGAACGGAGGGCGCCGCAGGTGTGGGTGCGATAGGCGTGCATGATCGGATTTCGTCTGAAAACGGCTGTCGAACAGCGTGAATTAGGAGCGGGGAAAGGCCCATCATCGCCCCCGAAAGTCAAGGCTGACGCCTGAATCGAACAGGATGCGCCATCCACAGCGGCGCGCAGGTTGTCCCCGTGATCCCGCCCTATCAACAGAGACGCCCGCGTCCCGGCCCGGCTAGGGTCCGGTCATCATGAACGCCTCGGCCGCCGAAATCCGTCAACTGCGCCTGCCGCTGCAGCAGGAGACGCCGCAACGCGCCTCCGACCTGGCGATCTCGGAAGCGAACGCGGCGGGCGTGGCCGCCCTGGCCGCCTGGCCGGAAACGCCCGGCGCCATCCTGGCCCTGTTCGGCCCGGCAGGTTGCGGCAAGAGCCACTTGGCCGCCGCCTGGGTCGAGCGCACCGGCGCCATCGCCCTGCACGGCGCCGAGGCCGCCCTGGTCGATCCGCTGGAGCTTGAGGGCCGCCCCGTCCTGCTGGACCGGGCCCAGGACGCGGACGACGAGAGCCTGTTCCACCTGATCAACCTGACCCAGTCGGGCGGCGGCGCCCTGCTGCTGGTGTCGCGCGATCCGCCAGGCGCCTGGGCCACGGACCTGCCCGACCTGCGTTCGCGCCTGAACGCCATCCGCACCGTGGGGATAGAGGCGCCCGACGACGTGGTCTTCGCCGCCATGCTGCGCCGCGCCTTCGTCAGCCGGAACATCACCCCGGCCGATGAACTGATCGACTATCTGGTCCGCCGCATCGACCGCTCGGCCGACGCCGCCGAGGCCGTGGTCGACCGCCTGGACGCCCTGCACCGCCCGGTGACGCGCGTGCTGGCCCGTCAGGTGCTGGATGGCGGTGATATCGCAGAATCTTGAGGCGCAACCTCTTCTGCAGCTAAAGCCACTGGGGTGAAGAGGATTGGTATCAACACCAACAGCGCCGCCGCACCCAAAACCAAAAAGCCGAAAGCTGCACTGCTTCGGTCTACGACCATCCGGGCGACGAACAGCGCCACAAACAGACTGACGCCCAGCCAACTCATGCTCGACGACCGGATAATGCGAGCCCCGCAACCTCGGCAATCAAAGGGTCTCGGACGAAATTGCGATAGGGCGCGGCTCAGCGGTAAGCGCCGACGGCAAGATGGACATGCTCCGAAACGGACAGGCGTTCTCATGCTCCTTGCCTAACAAGGTTCGGCTGTACTGTCCCTGCGTCAATGAGCCTGTCTCAGAACATCACGGTTGCAGCCGTCACAGGCGCGAGCGACAACGGAATCATGACTGATCTCGCGCCTATCGCCGTCGACACCACCGGCGAGGAAGTCCCTTCCTCGCGCGCCCCGCAGCTGGAGCTGTCCGAGGCGTTGATGGCCTCGCCCAAGCGGTTCATCAACCGCGAGCTGTCTTGGCTGGCCTTCAACGGCCGGGTGCTGGAAGAGGCCGCGAACGAGGGTCACCCCCTGCTGGAGCGGGTGCGCTTCCTGTCCATCTCGGCCAACAACCTGGACGAGTTCTTCATGACCCGCGTCGCCGGTCTGAAGGGTCAGGTGCGTGAGCGGGTGCGCGTCGTCTCGCCTGACGGCCTGACGCCGGCCCAGCAGCTCGAACAGGTCAATGCGGCGGCGGGCGGCCTGATGGCCGAACAGCAGCGTCAGTGGCGCGTCCTGCGCAAGGAGATGGCCGCTGCCGGCATTGAGATCGTCGAACGCGCCCGCATCACCAAGACAGAGCGCGAACGGCTGGAGCCGGAGTTCCTGAATCAGCTGTTCGCCGTGCTGACGCCGATGGCGATCGACCCGGCGCATCCCTTCCCCTTCCTGCCGAACCTGGGCTTCTCGCTGGCGCTAAAGCTGCAGCGCAACAGCGACAACCGCGTCCTTTACGCCCTGGTGCCGGTGCCGACCCAGGTGCGGCGTTTCTGGGCGCTGGCGACAGACGGGCGCTCGACGCCGGGACGCACGCGCTACGTCTCGCTGGAAAACCTGCTGCTGCTGTTCATCGACCACATGTTCCCGGGCTGCGAGATCCTGGAAAAGGGCCTGTTCCGCCTGATCCGCGATTCCGACATCGAGATCGAGGAAGAGGCCGAAGACCTAGTGATGGAGTTCGAAGAGGCGCTGAAGCAGCGCCGAATGGGCTCGGTCGTCCGCATCAAGATCCAGGCGGACATGCCCGACGACCTGCGCGACTTCATCATCGGCCAGCTTCACGCCCAGCCGCAGGACGTGGTGCTGGTCGACGGCATGCTGGGCCTGGCGCAACTGTCCGAACTGATCCCCGGCGGCCACCCCGACCTGAAGTTCAAGGGCTATGAGCCGCGCTACCCCGAGCGGGTGCGCGACAACGGCGGCGACATCTTCGCGGCCGTGCGCGAGAAGGACATGCTGATCCACCACCCGTTTGAGAGCTTCGATGTGGTGGTCCAGTTCCTGCGTCAGGCCGCGCGCGATCCCAACGTCATCGCCATCAAGCAGACGCTCTATCGCACGTCCAAGGACAGCCCTATCGTCGCCGCCCTGATCGAGGCGGCCGAGAACGGCAAGAACGTCACCGCCCTGGTCGAACTGAAGGCCCGCTTCGACGAAGAAGCCAACCTGCGCTGGGCGCGCCAGATGGAGCGGGCGGGCGTCCACGTCGTCTTCGGCTTCGTCGAGTACAAGACGCACGCCAAGATGAGCGTCGTCGTCCGACGCGAGGGCGACAGCCTTCGCACCTACTGCCACTTCGGCACCGGCAACTATCACCCGGTCACGGCCAAGATCTACACGGACCTGAGCCTGTTCACCTGCGACCCGGCGCTGGGTCGCGATGCGACGCGGGTGTTCAACTACATCACCGGCTACGCGACGCCGGATGAACTGGAAGCCCTGGTCGTCTCGCCGCTGAACATGAAGTCCAGCCTGATCGAGATGATCGGCAAGGAGATGGCCGCCGCCGCCAAGGGCAAGCCCGCCGCCATCTGGGCCAAGATGAACGCCCTGGTCGACCCGGAGATCATCGACGCCCTGTATCGCGCCAGCCAGCAGGGCGTACGCATCGAACTGGTCATCCGGGGCATCTGCTGCCTGCGTCCCGGCGTGCCGGGCCTGTCGGAGAATATCCGGGTTAAGTCGATCGTCGGCCGATTCCTGGAGCACAGCCGCATCGTCGCCTTCGCCAACGGGCACGACCTGCCCAGCAACCGGGCGCGGCTCTACATCTCCTCGGCCGACTGGATGCCGCGCAACCTGGACCGCCGGGTCGAGTTGATGACGCCGATCCTGAACGCCACCGTCCACGATCAGGTGCTGGACCAGATCATGGTCGCCAATCTGAAGGACGACGCCCAGAGCTGGGTGCTGGAGCCCGACGGCTCCTATCGCCGGGTGACCCCCAGCGGGTCGGAGCGGCCCTTCTCGGCGCACAAATACTTCATGACCAACCCCAGCCTGTCGGGACGCGGCCGCAAGGTGAAGACCCTGCCCGGCGCCCTGTCCTATCCGGGCCTCAAGCCGCGGAAGCGCCGCTGATGAGCCCCGAGCGCGAATACGAGTCCAAACAGATCGCCGTCATCGACATCGGCTCCAACTCGGTGCGCCTGGTGCTGTATCGGCTGGAAGGCCGCGCCGTCTGGACCATGTTCAACGAAAAGGTTCTGGCGGGTCTGGGCCGCGATCTGGCCGCGACCCGACGCCTGTCTGAACCGGGCGTGGTCATGGCCATGACGGCGCTGCGCCGCTTCGCCGCCGTGATCGAGGGCGTCCAGCCGGACCAGGTGCTGGTCGCCGCCACCGCCGCCGTGCGCGAGGCCGAGGACGGCCCCCTGTTCTGCGAGCGCGTGGCCGCCGAGACGGGGCTGCGCATCCGCGTCCTGAGCGGCGAGGAAGAGGCGAAATATTCAGCGCTGGGCGTGCTGGCGGGCGATCCCGGCGCGCGCGGCGTGGCCGCCGACATGGGCGGCGCCAGTCTGGAGCTGACGCGGATCGGCGACGGTCCGCGCGGCAAGGGCGTGACCCTGCCGCTGGGGCCCTTCGCCCTGCTGGACGCCAAGGGCTTCGACGCCGATCGCCTGCGCGGCCGCATCGCCAAGCGGCTGGAGCCGATCGAAGACGATTACGCGACCCCGACGCTCTACGCCGTCGGCGGCGCCTGGCGCAGCCTGGCCCAGATGCACATGGCCATGGCCGATCACCCGATCCGCATCGTCCACCAATACGCCATGAGCGCCGCCGACGCCCGCGACATGGCCCGACTGGTCGCGCGTCAGTCCCGCGCCTCGCTTGAAAAGCTGCCCGGCCTTTCCAAGCGCCGCGCCGAGACCCTGCCCTATGCCGCCCTGGTGCTGGAGGGACTGATCGAACGGCTGGCGCTGACCTCCGTCAACTTCTCGGCCTGGGGCGTGCGTGAGGGGCTGCTGTATCACGGCATGGAGCCGGCCATGCGGGCGGTCGATCCCCTGCTGGCGGGGTGTTCCGCCTGGGGCGGGCGCCAGGGCGTGGACCCCGCCCTGCCCCGCGCGCTGGACGGCTGGCTGCAATCGGTCGCCTCGGCCCTGCCCGAGGTGTTCGGCGAGGAACGCGACGCCCTGCTGACGTCTTCGGTCTGCCGCCTGGCCGATCTGGGCGCGCGGCTGCACCCGGACCACCGCACCAACCTGGTGTTCGATCAGGTGCTGTGGTCGCCCATTCCCGGCCAGACCCACGCCGAGCGCGCCTTCATGGCGGTGGCGATGAACGCCCGCTATGGCGGCGAGGCGCGCACGCCCGCGCCGGACACCGTCAACCGCCTGCTGTCGGAAAAAGGCCAGAAGCGCGCCCGCGCCCTGGGGCTGGCCATGCGGCTGGCCTGCGACCTGTCGGGCCGTTCGCCGCAGCTTCTGGCCAACGCCACGGCCACGGTCGAGAAAGGCGCCCTGCGGGTGACGGCCGCCACGGGCTACGCCGACATGCTGCTGGGCGAACAGACCAAACGCCGGGCCAAGGCCCTGGCCGAAGCGATGGATCTGGCGTTGAAAATCTAAAAACCCTCTCCCGATGGGAGAGGGTTGATCAGCCCTCGATCTCGACCACTTCGACGCGGGCGCCGTTCAGCACCAGGGCGATCTCGCCCTTCTTGAGCTTCAGCGCGTCCTCGCCGAACAGCTGACGGCGCCAGCCCTTCATGGCCTCGACGTCGGCGTTGTCGTTCAGCGCGATCTTCTCCAGGTCCGACACGGTGGCGATCAGCTTGGCCGCCACGCCCGCGTTGTCGCTCTTGGCCTTCAGCAGCACCTTCAGCAGTTCCACCACCGAGGGCGGCGCGGGCTGGTTGTTGGCCGGGCGCTCCAGCTTGGGCGCATGGGCTTCCGGGTCGGCCAGGACGCGCTTCAGCTCGGCCGCCAGCTCCAGCCCCAGGCGCGAGCCGCCGAAGCCCTTGGGCACCGAACGCAGGCGGTTGAAGGCGTCGGGGTCGGTCGGCGCCTGGACGGCGATCTCGTCGATGGCCTCGTCCTTCAGGATGCGGCCGCGCGGTTGATCGCGCTCCTGGGCCGCGCGCTCGCGCCAGACGGCGACAGCGACGAAGGCGGCCAGATATTTGGCGTTGAACTTCTTGGGCTTCAGCCGCTTCCAGGCGTTCTCGGGCGAGGTGTCGTAGAGGGCCGGGTCCGTGACCGCGCCCATTTCCGACATGACCCAGTCCAGACGGCCCTCCTTCTGCAGCCGGTCGCGCAGCTTGGGATAAAGGGCCGACAGGTGCGTCACGTCGCCCAGGGCATAAGTCAGCTGCGCGTCCGACAGCGGGCGACGCGCCCAGTCGGTGAAGCGGCTGCCCTTGTCCAGCTCCTGACGCAGCATCTGACGGACCAGAGCCTCATAGCTGACCTGATCGCCGAAACCGGCGGCCATGGCGGCGACCTGGGTGTCGAACAGCGGGCGCGGCATGGCGCCCAGCTTGTTGAAAATCTCCACGTCCTGCCGGGCCGCGTGGAAGACCTTCAGAATCGATTCGTCCCGCAGGATGTCGAGGAAAGGCTCCAGATCCAGCCCCTCCGCCATCGGATCGATGATGGCGGCGTCCGTCGGCGAAGCCGCCGCCTGAATCAGGCACAGCTTGGGCCAGTAGGTCGTTTCCCGCATAAATTCCGTATCAACGGTGATGTACGGGGCCTTGGCCAAACGCTCGCAGAAGGCGATCAGCGCGTCATTGGTGGTGATTGGCGTCATTCCGATGCTATAGCCCCGCGCGACGCCGTCGTGGCAAGAGCGCCGCGACAAATTTTCGCCCCCGATTTCGAGCCGTGACCGATGAGCGACACCCCCGAGGCCCTGAAAAACGGTCTGACCTACGCCGATGCAGGCGTGGACATCGACGCCGGAGAACAGCTGGTCGACGCGATCAAGCCCCTGGCCAAATCCACGCGCCGCCCCGGCGCAGAGGCCTCGCTGGGCGGTTTCGGCGCCCTGTTCGACCTCAAGGCCGCCGGTTTTGAAGACCCGCTGATCGTCACCACCACGGACGGCGTCGGCACCAAGCTGAAGATCGCTATCGAGACCGGCCGTCACGACGGCGTGGGCGTCGATCTGGTCGCCATGTGCGTCAACGACCTGCTGGCCCAGGGCGCCGAGCCGCTGATGTTCCTGGACTACTACGCCACGGGCAAGCTGGACGTGGACGCCGCGCGCCGCGTCGTCGCCGGCATCGCCGAGGGCTGCCGCCAGTCGGGCAGCGCCCTGGTCGGCGGCGAGACGGCCGAAATGCCGGGCATGTATTCGGGCGGCGACTACGACCTGGCAGGCTTCTCGGTCGGCGCGGTCGAGCGCGGCAAGGTGCTGCCCTATCTGGATCAGCAGAAGCCGGGCGACGTCATCATCGGCCTGGCCTCCTCGGGTCCGCACTCGAACGGCTATTCGCTGATCCGCAAGGTGGTCGAGAAGTCCGGCCTGGCCTGGGGCGACGACGCCCCCTTCGCCAAGGACCAGACCCTGGCCCAGGCCCTGATGGAGCCGACCCGCATCTATGTGAAGCCGGTCCTGCCGCTGATGAAGGCGGACCTGATCAAGGGCGCGGCCCATATCACGGGCGGCGGCCTGATCGAGAACCCGCCGCGCTGCATCGCCGAGGGCCTGGAAGCCAGCTTCGACTGGGACGCCTGGCCGATGCCCGCCGTCTTCCAGTGGTTGGGCGAGACGGGCGGCGTTTCGGATCACGAAATGCGCCGCACCTTCAACTGCGGCGTGGGCTTCATCCTGATCGTCGCGCCGGAGAACGTCGAGCCGGTGCTGGCTGCCCTGCTGAACGCGGGCGAGACGGCGTTCGTCTGCGGACAGCTTCAGGCGGCGTAAGGGGTCGCCGCTTCGGATAAGACTAAGGCCCCGGTCAGCGACTGGGGCCTTTTTTCTGCGCCCGCATTTCTCTACCGCTCACCCCGGCGGACGCCGGGGCCCAGTGAGAACCTCAGGCGCCGAGCCTAAGGCCAAAGGACTGGATCCCGGCGTCCGCCGGGATGAGCGGAGAGAGGTATCCTTAGCGCAGGCCGCCGTTCTGCGTCTCGTCGTAGAACTTGGCCATGTCGGTGTAGAGCTGCTCCAGCGCCGGGCGGGCCGTGTACATCATGTGGCCGCCTTCATAGTAGGTGAACTCCAGGTTCCCGCGCAGGTGCGGCTCCAGCATCATCTGGGCCAGGTCGTACTCCGTGCTGAAGAAGGGCGTGGCGGCGTCGTAATAGCCGTTCAGCGCCAGCACCTTCAGGTGCGGATTGCGGCGGATGGTCGTGGCCAGGTCGACCGCCGTGTTCGGCGTGGTCTGCGGGCCGCCGACCGGCGGGCGGTGGCTCCAGTCCCAGTCAAAGCCCGGCAGGCCGCGCGCCGACTGACGATAGTCCATGTCGGTGCGATAGTTCAGCGTCGTGGCCACATAGTCGCGGAAGATGCTGAAATAGGCGCCGGTGATGGCGCTGCTGGAGGGGTCTTCCTCGGGCGAGCCGCCGACCGCATTGGCGTCGATGCCCAGGTAGCGGGTGTCCAGGCGGCCGACCGTCTGGCGACGGTCGCGCAGCAGCTCCTTGCGGAACGGGCTCAGCTCAAGGCGCAGATTGGCCTGATCCAGAACCTCGGGCGAAATGCCGATCAGGGCGCTCATCTGCTGGGCGATCTGGGCGCGCTCGGCGTCCGAGATCAGATGCCCCTTCGACAGGGCGGCCGAGTACGGGCCGATGGCGAATTCGCGGGCGCGCTGGACGTGTTCTTCCAGGCTGGGCTTGTTCGGGATCTTGTTGTGATACCAGGCCGTCGCCGCATAGGTCGGCAGCAGGGTGACGAAGTTCTGCGGATAGCCCGGCTGGCGCACGCCGTAGTTCATGATCGACGACAGCAGCACCACGCCGTTCAGCGACATGCCGCGGCTTTCCAACTGATGCACCAAGGCGCCCGCGCGCAAGGTGCCGTAGCTTTCGCCCAGAACGTATTTCGGGCTGGACCAGCGGTCGAACTTGGTCGTGTAGCGCATGATGGCGCGGGCGAAGGTGTCCGCGTCCTGATCCACGCCCCAGAAGGCCGAACCCGGCGTCTCGCCCAGCGGGCGCGAATAGCCGGCGCCGACCATGTCGATGAAGACCAGGTCGGTCTTGTCCAGCAGGGTCATGTCGTTGGGCGCCAGGTTGAACGGCCCCGGACGCTCGACCACCGGAGCGTCGGTCTGGACCCGCATCGGGCCGAAGGCGCCCATGTGCAGCCACACCGTCGGCGAACCCGGCCCGCCGTTGAACATATAGGTGATCGGGCGACGGCCGACCGGCTGGCCGTCCAGCGTATAGGCCACATAGAAGAGGCTGGCCGTCGGCATTCCCGCGTCGTTGCGGACCGTCAGGGTGCCGGCCGTGGCCTTGTAGCGCATGGCGCGGCCGTGGGCGGTGATCGAGTGGCTGGTCGTCACCGTCTGTTCGTCGGCGCTGGCGCGGGCCCAGTTCTTCTCGATCTGTTCGGCGTTGGCGTTGCGCAGACGTTCGGCCGCCGAGCGGATCGGACCCGAACCGCCGCTGGACGCGGCTTCCTGAGCCATGGAAACGGTCGGCGCGGCCAACAGGGCCGCAGCGCAGGCGGCGGTCAACAGACGACGCATATAGGATACTCCCCCCTAGGATGCCGGACTCTCCGGCGGATCGACGCTAGCGCCGCCGTTTCCGAAGAAGCAACGGAGTTTGCATCAGTTGGTCGATATTCGTTCGGCGGCGCTGCGCCCTCCCTTTCGCCTTGAAGTCCCTCTTGCTAAGTCGCCGTCGGGGCCGCATGGCAGTCGCGCCTTTTTCAACGCGTGAGCCGCCCATGTCCGTCGCCAAAACCCGCGTCGCCGTCCTGATCTCGGGAACCGGCTCGAACATGGCCAGCCTGATCGCAGTGGGTCAGGCGGCGGACGCGCCGTATGAAGTCGTGGTCGTCGTCTCCAACATCGCGGGCGCGGGCGGCCTGACCAAGGCCGAGGCGGCAGGCGTCGAGGCGTTGACGGTCGAGCACAAGCCCTTCGGCAAGGACCGCGAGGCGCACGAGCGCGCCCTCGACGCCCTGCTGGTCGAGCGCGGCGTCCAGGTCGTGGCCCTGGCCGGATACATGCGCCTGCTGACCCCGTGGCTGGTCGGCAAGTGGGCGGACCGGATGCTGAACATCCACCCGTCGCTATTGCCGCTCTATCCCGGCCTGAACACCCACGCCCGCGCCATAGAGGCCGGAGACCTTGAGGCGGGCTGCACCGTCCACATCGTCACCGAGGGCGTCGATGAAGGCCCGATCCTGGGCCAGGTGCGCGTGCCGATCCTGCCGGGCGACACGCCCGACATTCTGGCCGAACGGGTCAAGGCGGCGGAGCACGGCCTTTATCCCCAGGCGCTCGCCGATTTCGTCCGCCGCTCGTAATACTTAACGATTTTTAATGCGACAGCCGGTCGCAGGCGAGCGCAGGTTGCTCGCAAGCACGAATGCGCCGCCCTGATGGCGTAATCGCGCACGTCTGCACCACTGGGAAAGACCCGATGATGAAAACCCGCCTGATGAGCGCCGCCGCCATGGCGCTCGCCCTCGCCTTCTCGGCTCAGCCGACCTTCGCCCAACACGCCCACGCCTCGGCGACCGCTTCGACCACGCCCGAGATCAAGCCCTGGGGCTTCGACCTGGACGGCCGCGACCTGACGGTGAAGCCGGGCGACGACTTCAACGCCTACGCCAACGGCGTCTATCTGCGCGACACCGAAATTCCGGCCGACAAGGCCCGCTTCGGCCCGTTCGACGTCCTGTATGAGAACTCGCAGGCCCAGCTTCGCGCCATCATCGAGGCCAGCGCCGCCAACCCGGTCAACGACAACGCCCGCAAGGTCGGCGCCCTGTACGCCAGCTTCATGGACGAGGCCCGCGTGAACCAGCTGGGCGCCCAGCCCATGGCCGCCGACCTGGCCGCCATCCGCGCCGTCGCGAACCACAGCGACATGGCTCGCCTGATGGGCGCCAGCCACGAAGGCTTCGGCGGCTCCCTGTTCGGGGTGGCCGTGTTCGAGGACTTGCAAGACCCCAACGTCAACTCGGCCTATCTGGGCCAGGGCGGCCTGGGCCTGCCGGACCGCGACTATTATCTGAAGCCTGACTTCGCCACGCAGCGCGAAGCCTATGTCGGGTATGTCACGCGCGCCCTGACCGCCGCCGGCTGGAGCAACCCGGCCCAGACCGCCGCCGACATCCTGGCCTTCGAGACCAAGGTGGCCGAGAAGCACTGGACCACGGTCGAGCGCCGCCAGATCGACAAGATTTACAACCCGACCCCGGCCGCGCAACTGTCGACCTTCGCGCCGGGCTTCGACTGGGCCGCCTTCCTGCAGGCCTCCAAGGTCGAAAGCGTGCCGACCCTGGTGCTGATGGAGAACACCGCCATCCCCGGCATCGCCCAGGTGTTCGCCGACACCCCGATCGAGACGCTGAAGGCCTGGCAGGCCTTCCAGACCGTCGATCAGGCCAGCCCCTATCTGTCCGACGCCTTCGTCGACTCGCGCTTCGAGTTCCGCGGCAAGACCCTGCGCGGCCAGCCCGAGAACCGTCCGCGCTGGAACCGCGGCGTCGCCCTGGTCGACGGCCAGCTGGGCGAGGTTCTGGGTCAGGAATACGTCCGCCTGCACTTCCCGGCTTCGTCCAAGACGCAGATGGAGACTCTGGTCGCCAACCTCAGCGCCGCCATGACCGAGCGTCTGAAGGCCCTGGACTGGATGAGCGAGGCCACGCGCGAGCAGGCCCTGCTGAAGATGTCCAAGTTCGGCGTGAAGATCGGCTATCCCGAGAAATGGCGCAGCTATGACGGGCTGGAGCTGACGGCGGGCGACCTCTACGGCAACGTCGAGCGCGCCTCCGCCTTCGACTGGGCCTGGAACCGCAGCAAGATCGGCCAGCCGGTCGATCCGCTGGAATGGGGCATGACGCCCCAGACGGTGAACGCCTATTACAACCCGCCGCGCAACGAGATCGTCTTCCCGGCCGCCATCCTGCAGGCGCCCTTCTTCGATCCGAACGCCGATCCGGCGGTCAACTACGGCGGCATCGGCGCCGTGATCGGCCACGAGATCACCCACGGCTTCGACGATCAGGGCCGCAAGACCGACGCCAACGGCGTGCTGCGCGACTGGTGGACGCCCGAAGACGCCGCCCGCTTCGAGGAGCGCGCCAAGACGCTGGGCGCCATCTACGCCGCCGAGGAGCCGGTGCCGGGCACGCACATCAACGGCGACCTGACCATGGGCGAGAACATCGCCGACCTGGGCGGCCTGCTGATGGCGCTGGACGCCTATAAGCGCAGCCTGAACGGCCAGCCGGCCCCGGTGATCGACGGTCTGACCGGCGAACAGCGCGTCTTCCTGGGCTGGGCCCAGGTGTGGCGCGAGAAGTCGCGCGAAGAGGCTCTGAAAGAGCAGTTGACCACCGACCCGCACTCGCCGGGCATGGCGCGCGCCGCCACCACGCCGCGCAACATCGACGCCTGGTACGCCGCCTTCGGCGTCACCCCGGATCAGGCGGAATACATCGCCCCCGAAAAGCGCGCCCGCATCTGGTAAGCGGCGCGTCCGGCGACGGACAAAAGGAAAGGGCGTCGGCTTCGCGGCCGACGCCCTTTTTGTTTCCCCCTTGCGGCGAAAGGCTTATTCGTGCGGCTTCTTCGGCGTGGTGGCGGCGCCTGCAACGGCGCCGATGACGCCGCCGGCGACCGTCGCGCCGGTGTTGCCGCCGATCGCCTGACCGGCGACCGCGCCGCCCAGGGCGCCCGTGGCGGCGCGTTGTTCCGTGGTCGTGCCGCAAGCGGCCAGCAGAGCCGTCAGGCCGATCACTGGGGCGAGTTTCAGCATCGTCTTCATGGCGGTCATCCTTGTTCTTCTTCGAGAGACAGCGTGACCATGAGAACGAAACGGCCCGCCCCCGGTTCCGAGGGCGGGCCGAATTGTCACACAGCTTGGCCGCAAACGATCAGGCCGCGTCGGGTCGAAAAGGAGAAGCCTTTTGACCGCGGCTCAGAAAAACAGGCCGCGTCCGGTCGGGATATCCCGAAGGGTCGACGATCGCGGCCCCTCAGGAAAGGCCCTTAGCCGACGATGTCGGCGTCCGTGAAGAACTGGGCGATCTCGATGCCGGCGTTCTCCAGCGAGTCCGAACCGTGGACCGAGTTCTCGCCGATCGACAGGGCGAACAGCTTGCGGATGGTGCCTTCAGCGGCGTCGTTCGGGTTGGTGGCGCCCATGACTTCGCGGTATTTGGCGACGGCGTTGTCGCCTTCCAGCACCTGGACGACGACCGGCTCGGCGATCATCTGCGAGACCAGTTCGCCGTAGAAGGGACGCTCGGCGTGCACTTCGTAGAACTTCTTGGCTTGGGCTTCGGTCAGCTTGACGCGGCGTTGGCCGACGATGCGCAGGCCGGCGCCTTCGATCACGGCGTTGATGGCGCCCGTCAGGTTACGGCGGGTGGCGTCCGGCTTGATGATCGAGAACGTACGTTCGGTCATGGGAGTGACTTCTTGTTTGGGAGTTTGAGGGTCGGCGGCTTATAGCGAGCGCCGCACATCTTTCCAATATCCCCGCGCGTAAGCCTTTTTCTTTCCGGTTCCCATGCTGCAGATCAAAAACCTGACCTACAACGCCTGGGGCCGCGAGTTCCTGGACGACGCCTCCGTCAGCCTGCCGCCGGGGTCCAAGGTCGGCCTGGTCGGCCGCAACGGCATCGGCAAGTCGACCCTGTTCAAGCTGATCCTGGGCGAACTGGCCGCCAATGGCGACGAAATCTCCCTGCCCAAGACCGCGCGCATTGGCTCGGTCGATCAGGAACACCCCGCGACGCCCGTCAGCGTGCTGGACACCATCCTGGAAGCCGACGTCGAGCGTCACGACCTGCTGACCCGGCTGGAAACCGCCGAGCCCGAGGAAATGGGCGAGATCTGGGGCCGCCTGATCGAGATCGACGCCGACAGCGCCCCCGCCCGCGCGTCCGAAATCCTGGCCGGCCTGGGCTTCAGCCATGACGACATCCTACGCCCGATGGCCGAGTTCTCGGGCGGCTGGCGGATGCGCGTGGCCCTGGCCGCCGCTCTGTTCGCCGAGCCGGACATGCTGCTGCTGGACGAACCGACCAACTACCTCGATCTGGAAGGCGCCCTGTGGCTGGAGCAGCGGCTGAAACGCTATCCGCACACGGCCCTGATCATCAGCCACGACCGCGAGCTGCTGAACGGCGTCTGCACCCACATCCTGCAGCTGTCGAACCGCAAGCTGGACCTCTACACCGGCAACTACGACACCTTCGAAAAGACGCGCGCCGAGAAGCTGCGCCTGATGGCGTCGACCCAGGCCAAGCAGGACGCCGAACGCGCTCACCTGCAGAAGTTCATCGACCGCTTCAAGGCCAAGGCGTCCAAGGCGACGCAGGCCCAGTCGCGCGTCAAGCGGCTGGAGAAGATGCAGCGCATCGAACTGCCGCCCGAAGAGCGCGTCGCCCCCTTCAGCCTGCCCTCGCCGGAGCGCCCCCTGCCCCCGCCGCTGATCCGGCTGGAGAAGGCCAACGTCGGCTATGAGCCGGGCAAGCCGATCCTGAAGAACCTGAACCTGCGGATGGATCTGGACGACCGGATCGGCCTGCTGGGCGTCAACGGGGCGGGCAAGTCGACCTTCGCCAAGCTGATCGCCAAGGCCCTGACCGTCGAGACGGGCGAGTTCCACCGTGACGGCAAGATGCGCGTGGGCTGGTTCCACCAGCACCAGATCGAAGCGATGGACCCGACCGACACGCCGCTGGAGATCATCCGCCGCGCCATGCCGGACGCCTCGGAGAGCAGCCGCCGCAGCCGCCTGGCCCAGTTCGGCCTGCCCTTCGAGAAGCAGGAGACCACCGTGGCGTCCCTGTCGGGCGGCGAACGAGCGCGCCTGCTGCTGAACCTGGTGGCGATGGATGCGCCGCACATCCTGATCCTGGACGAACCGACCAACCACCTAGACATCGACAGCCGCCGCGCCCTGCTGGACGCGCTGAACGAATATACGGGCGCGGTCATCCTGATCACCCACGACCGTTCGCTGATGGAGCTGGTGGCCGACCGCCTGTGGCTGGCCGCCGACGGGTCGGTGAAGCCGTTCGACGGCGACATGGACGACTATCAGAAGTTCGTCCTGGACCGCGCCAAGCAGGCGGGGATGAAGCCCAGCCAGGTCAAGCATGAGGAAGCTGTGGCCGAGGCTCCCGCTCCCGCGCCCACGCCCACGCCCAAGGCCGAAAAGAAGAAGGGGCCGTCTCCGTCCACGCTCCGCCATGCGGTGAAGAAGGCGGAAGAGAAGATGGCCCAGCTGACCGCCGACCTGGCGCGTCTGGACGACGATCTGGCCAACGCCGCCGTCAATGATCCGAAGAAGCTGGAAGGCCTGACCCGCGCCCGCGCCAAGGCCCAGACCGACCTGGATCAGGCCGAAGTCGACTGGATCGCCGCCGAAGAAGCCCTGGCCGAGGTGTCCTGATGAGCAAGACGCCGCCCCTGCTGACCAAGGACGAGATGCAGGAGGCGTCCGCCCGTCTGCGCGCCTACCTGCGCGACGAGATGGAGGTGGAGGTCGGCCAGTTGCCCGCCGAGATGCTGGTGGAGTTCATCGGCCGCGACATCGGCCGCCTGTTCTACAACCGCGGCCTGCGCGACGCGGAGACCGTGGTGCGCCAGAAGGTAGAGGACGTCGCCGACGCCCTCTACGGCCTGGAGCGATAAGCCCCCCGCTCACCCGGCCTCCACCGGGGTGAGCGGATATTGTTTGAACTCAGCCGCAGCTGACGCGCGTCACTAGGTTGGTCTTGTCGTCGTAGGTGAAGGTCACGCGGTTCTCGCGATAGTCCATGGTCGCCGCGCAGCTGCTGCACAGGACGCGGAAGATGCGGCCTTGCGGCGCGGTCGGAATGGTCGAGCGATTGCGGCCCACATACTCCTGATAGTCGCTGGCCTTGCAGGCGACGGGGGTCGCCTCGCCGCCGGGCGCAGGCGTCGCGCCGCCGCCCTGGGTCGGGGCGCAGGCGGCCAGGGCGAGGAAGCCCGCAGCGGCGCTCAGAGTCAGAATCGTCTTCATGGCGGCGTCCTTTTCGATCAGCCGCAGCGAACCTGTTCGACCAGGCCCGTCTGCTGATTATAGAAAATATTCAAGCGGTAAGGCGAATAGTCTTCGGTTACGGGACAGGTCGTGCAGGCGACGCGACGGTTCACCACATCCACCGGAACGGGAATCTGGCTGCGCGGTTTCCCGACCAGCCACTGAAGCTCGCCGGCCTTGCACATGTCGCCGTCGATGCTGCGGACGCCCGGTTCGGACAGATAGGGCCGTTCAGTGGAAGAGACCGGCGTCCGCACCGGCGCCGTCGGCTGGCCGGCGTGTCGCGCAGGCGGCGGCGAGGCGCACGCCGACAGGGCGACCAGGCCGACGCCCAGGATCAGGCCGCTTTTTCCCAGCGGCCCTCGTCCGATTGTTTCCAGTAGGCCAGGTCGGCGCCGTCCGCCTTCAGCGTCCGCCAGCGCCCGCGCGCATGGTTCAGCGCCTGCTCGTCCCGACCGTCGAAAATGATGAAGCAACGTGCGAACTCCTGCGTGGCCCCAAGCTCTGAATCATCGACGATGAACAGCGCCTGAGCGCCATTCAGATTCTCGCCCGATTCGGACAGGAGCACAGGCTGGCGCGCAGCGTGTCCGCCGTCAGCCCGTCCGTGCGGCAGGAAACTGTCGTCGCGATAGGTCCACAACAGCTCGTCGATGTCGTCGAGCCGGTGCGAGGTCGCGCCCCGGATCAGAGCGCGCCATCCCCGCTGAAGCGTGCGCTCCAGCAGGGTCGGCAGCACCTGATCCAGCGTCGACCGCTCCAGGTGGTAGAACCAGATTTCCGGCTTGGCGTCAGACACCCGGCCCTACCTTCCTGAACTGAGGTCAGCCTTCGTAGTGGTCGGCGACCATGCGGTCGAGCAGACGCACGCCATAGCCCACGGCGCCGTCCGGCACGGTCGGGTTCTTGGAGTCCTTCACCCAGGCGGTCGAGGCGATGTCGATGTGCGCCCACGGCGTGCCGTTGGTGAAGCGTTGCAGGAACAGGGCGGCGGTGATCGAGCCGCCGGCGCGGCCATTGCCCATGTTCTTCACATCGGCGATCGGGCTGTCGATGTGGCGGTCGTATTCCGCCGGGATAGGCATGCGCCAGGACTTCTCGCCCACCTTCGGACCGGCGTCGGCGATGTTGGCGGCCAGTTCGTCGCTGTTGGTGAAGACGCCCGCGTATTCCAGGCCCAGCGAGATGATGATGGCGCCCGTCAGGGTGGCCAGGTCGATCATGAACTTCGGCTTGAAGCGGTCCTGCGTGTACCAGAGCGCGTCGGCCAGCACGAGGCGGCCTTCGGCGTCGGTGTTCAGCACCTCGATGGTCTGGCCCGACATGGAGGTGACGACGTCGCCCGGACGCTGGGCGTTCCCGTCCGGCATATTCTCGACCAGGCCCAGAACGCCGACGACGTTCACCTTGGCCTTGCGGCCGACCAGGGCGTGCATGAGGCCGGCCACGGCGGCGGCGCCGCCCATGTCCCACTTCATCTCCTCCATGCCGTCGGCGGGCTTCAGGCTGATGCCGCCGGTGTCGAAGCAGACGCCCTTGCCGACGAAAGCGATGGGGGCCTCGCCTTCCTTGCCGCCGTTCCACTGGATGACGGCCAGTTGGCTTTCACGCACCGAGCCCTGCCCGACGCCGAGCAGCGAGCCCATGCCCAGCTTCTGCATCTCGGCTTCGCCCAGGATCTCGACCTTGGCGCCCAGGGCCTCCAGCTCCTTCACGCGGCGCGCGAACTCGGCCGGGTACAGGATGTTGGCGGGCTCCGACACCAGGTCGCGCGCGAACAGCACGGCGTCGGCCACAGCCGACAACGGCTGGAAGGCGGCCTCTGCGGCCTTCACGTCCGAGGTCACGACGCGCACGGTCGTCACCGACGGGATCTTATCGGCCTTCTGCTTGGTCAGGTATTTGGCGAAGCGATAGGCGGCCAGCCGCACGGCGAATCCGGCGCGGGCGGCCAGTTCCGGCGACAGGTGCGACACGTCGATAGTCAGGACTTCGGCGCCCGACAGCTTGGTCGCCTGATAAGCGGCCGCAGCCGCGGTTTCGACCGCCAGATCGTCCAGCTTGTCCGCCGCGCCCGCGCCGACCAGCAGGACGGCGTTCGCGTCGATCCCGGCCGGAGCCGCGACGTTCAGGCTGCTGCTGGCGGCGCCGTTGAAGCGGCTGTTCTTCATCGCCTTAACCAGGGCGCCCGAGGCGGCCTGATCCAGCGCCGGTCCGGTCCCAGCCAGCGCCCGCCCTTCATGAACCAGCAAGGCGAGAATTTCGGCTGCACCCGACGAAGCGACGAATTCGATTTTCATAAACTGACTCCAAACCGAGAAATCATGCCCCGGTCACGCTTGAATTTGCCATGGTCGCGGCGACGGTTTCGTCGGGGCGGCCGGATGTGTATTACATGGCTCGCATCGCCCTGGGCTGCAACACGCTCGCAGCCGATTATACGACCTTACCCGCCGCATGACCCTGATTCAGAGGTACCTTTTCCGCCAGATCGGCCTGCCCATCGTGGCGGCGGTCGCGGCGCTGGCCGGGATAGGCCTGCTGAGTCAGAGCCTTGATCAATTGGAGGTCATCGTCGAGCGCGGCCAGAGCGTCTGGGTCATGGTCAAATTGACCTTGCTGGCCCTGCCGCAACTGATCGCCGTCATCCTGCCCATCGGCCTGTTCGTGGGCGCCCTGATCGCCCTGACGCGGCTGCAGCGCGAGCAGGAGCTGACCGCCGCCTACGCCGCCGGCGTCAGCCGCTGGGCCCTGATCCGGCCCGCCCTGCAGATCGCCCTGATCGTCACGGTCATCTCCCTGCTGGTGAACGTCTTCGTCCAGCCCTGGGCCCAGCGCGAGGGTCGCCGCCAGGCGTTCGCCATCCGCACCGACCTGGCCGCCCTGCTGGTCGAGGAAGGCCGCTTCGTCCAGGGTCCGGACGGCCTGACCGTCTACGTCCAGCAGATCGAGCAGAACGGCCTGATGAAGAACCTCTTCGTCTACCTGGACAACGGCAAGACGGTCACGACCTGGGACGCCGAGACGGCCCGTTTCGGCCGCGTCGACGGCCTGCCGGTGCTGACCATGCAGAACGGCTCGATGCAGCGCTATTCCTCGCGCGAGGTGCTGAACCAGCTCTCGTTCGACCAGCAGGTGTTCGACCTGTCGCCCTACGCCAAGACCTCCGAGCGCATCCGCTTCAAGCCGTCGGACCTGTGGCTGACGGACCTGTTCGACCCGACACCCGCCCTGCTGGAGACCGCCGGAACGCGCGGCGAGCTGGCGGCCGAGGGCCATTCGCGCTTGGCTTCGCCTCTCTACGCCCTGGCAGCCATGGCCTTTGCCCTGGCGGCCATCCTGGGCGGCGCCTTCAGCCGCAGCGGCTACGCCGGACGCATCGCCAGGGCCGCGGGCGCCTTCCTGATCCTGCGCGTCATCGGCTACGGCCTGGTGGCCGGCAGCGCCTGGAACGGCGCGCTCAACATCCTGCAATACGTCGTGCCGCTGGCCGCCACCTTCCTGGCCTTGCGCATCCTGTTCCGCGCGCTGAAGCCGCGCCGTCGCCGCACCTGGGCGCCGCTGGAACGCCTGAAGGCGAGGTTCGCATGAGGCTCCGTCTTGGCCGCATCGAACGCTATGTGCTGATCCAGCAGATGAAGTCGCTGGGCGTGGCGCTGGCCGTCATCGCCGCCCTGGTCATGCTGATCGACTTCGTCGAGGTCTCGCGCGGGCTGAACTCATCCGGCGAACTGTCGGGCGGGCGCATCCTGAGCCTGGTCATGGTCAAGTCGCCGTCGGTGATCGTGCAACTTCTGCCCTTCGTCTTCCTGTTCGGCACGCTGGGCGCCTTCGTCAGCCTGAACCGGCGCAGCGAGCTGATCGCCATGCGGGCGGCGGGCGTTTCGGCCTGGCGCTTCGTCCTGCCGGCGGCAGGCGCGGCGGTGGCGCTGGGCGTGCTGACGGTCACGGTGCTGGGCCCGATGGCGGCGGCGGGCGACGCCGTCTGGCAGCGCGAGCGCGCGCGCATCTCCGGCTCGGTTCCCGGCAGCGAATCGGGCCAGGCGGTCTGGCTGCGCGAAGGCGACGCCAACCGTCAGATGATCATTCGCGGAGGCCGCCAGGAGCAGGCCAGCGGGCGACTGCTAGACGCGACCTTCTTCATCTACACCACGACTTCAAGCGGCCGTCGCGTCTTCACCGAGCGGGTGGACGCCGCCACGGCGACCCTCAACGCCGGGCGCTGGCGCCTGACCGACGCCTCGGGCGCGCAGACGGGGCAGCGGGCGGTGCGCTACGCCACCTTGGACCTGCCGTCCAACCTGGCCGACGAAGAGGCCTTCCAGCGCTTCGCCAGGCCGCAGTCGACGCCCTTCTGGTCCCTGCCCAATCAGATTCGCAGGATCGAGGACGCCGGCTTCGCCTCGACCGCTTACCAGCTGCGGCTGCAACAGCTTCTGGCCACGCCGCTGATCTTCGGCGCCATGTCCATTCTGGCGGCGGCCTTCTCGCTGCGGCTGATGCGCCTGGGCGATCTGGCGCGGATGACGGTGGCGGCCGTAGTGCTGGGCTTCGCCTTCTTCTTCCTCAATCAGTTCTCCTCAGCCATGGGTTCGGCCGAGGTCGTGCCGCCGATCATCGCCGCCTGGCTGCCGCCTATATTGACTGCTCTCGCCGCCTTTACCTTGCTGTTCTATACCGAAGACGGCTAATCGAGCGGTTTCCGCCCGGCCGGTAATGAGTGGACACCGCATGACCCATCGCCGTCTCCCCCGCATGGGAGCCCTGCGCCTTCGGCTGTTGACCGGCGCGGCGTTGGTCATAGGCGCGCCCCTGTCTGCGCCAGGACTGGCCTACGCCGCCCAGGCCCAGGCGCCGGCTCCGGCCCCCGCCGTTCAGGCGGCGCCGCAAACGGCCGCTCAGACGCCGGGCGCAGACGGTCTGACGCCTGACGCCGTCTACATGGACGCCGATTCCGCCCAACGCGAAGGCGACGTCGTCTCGGCCCAGGGGTCGGCCGAGGATCGGGTCATGGCGCGTTTCCAGGACCACAGCCTGCGCGCCAAGGACGTCACCTATGACCTGCAAAGCCAGGTCGCCACGGCCTCGGGCGACGCTGAACTGACGGCGCCGGACGGCTCGGTCGTTCACGCCGAACGCATCGAACTGGATTCTGATTTCAAGACGGGCGTGGCCGTCGACCTGGCCACGCGCCTGTCGAACGGCTCCAGCCTGATGGCCGCCACCGCCGTGCGCCGTTCCGAAACGGTCAGTGAGCTGAACAACGTCATCTTCACCCCCTGCCCCATCTGCACCGTGGACGGCGCGGCCAAGACGCCCAGCGTCTCCATCCAGGCCTCCAAGGCGGTGCAGAACGAAGAGCTGCGCGCGATCCTGTATCGCGACGTGGTGTTCCGCCTGGGCGGCGTGCCGATTTTCTACCTGCCCGCCTTCTCGCACCCCGACCCCAGCGTAGATCGGGCGTCGGGTTTTCTGGTCCCCTGGGGCGACTATCAGGCCGGACGGGGCGTCTCGCTCGAACTTCCCTATCTGCACGTCATCTCGCCGTCCGAGGACGTTCTGATCAGCCCGCAGTTCAACACCAGGGTCGAGCCTCTGCTGAACCTGCAATGGCGCAAGCGATTCACGGACGGCATGATCGTGGCGCGCGGCGGCGCCACCTACGGCCGCAGCTTCGGCGACTTCGACCTGGACGGCGACGGCGACGCGGAGAGCAACGTCCGCTTCGGCGACAAGACTGCGCGCAGCTATCTGCTGGCACACGGCGCCTTCGACCCTGACGGCCCGTGGCGCTGGGGCTTCACGGCCGAGCGCGTCTCGGACAAGACGCTGTTCGACCGCTATGACGTGCGCGACGCCTATCAGGACAACGGCCTGTATTACGGCGACAGCCGCCGTCTGATCAGCCAGATCTACGCCGAGCGTCAGACCCAGCGCTCCTATCTGTCGGTCGCCGCCTTCACCATGCAAAGCCTGCGGGTGGCGCAGTTCGACCCCGTCACCCCGGCCCTGAACGTCTTCGAGGACGACAACACCCTGCCGCTGGTGGCGCCCCTGATCGAGGCGCGATGGGAGCCGGAAGGCCCCGTCTTCGGCGGCCGCCTGCGTCTGCGCGGCTCCGCCGTCGCCCTGACCCGCGACGCCTATGTCGGCTTCCCCACCCTGGCGCCCGAACTGATTCCCGGCGGCCCGACCGACGGCCTGCCCGGCGTCGACAGCCGCCGCGTCACCGGCCAGGCAGAATGGCGCCGCGCGATGATCTCGCCCATCGGCGTGCGCTGGGAGCCGTTCGTCGACCTGCGCGCCGACGTCTATTCGGTGGCCGACCTGCCGCCCGCCATGGGCGTCGAAAACGAGACCTACGCGCGCGCGCGCGCCAGCGCCGGGGTCGACGTCAGCTATCCCCTGTACCGCCGCCTCAGCGCCTCGTCCGATCTGATCCTTGAGCCGATGGCCCAGTTGTCGATCTCCAACAAGGCGGACCTGGATCGACGCATTCCGAACGAGGACAGCCAGATCACGGAGCTGGACCACCTGTCCCTGTTCCGCATGGATCGATTCCCCGGCTACGACCTGCTGGAGGGCGGCTTGCGCTTCACGGCGGGCGCGCGCGCGACCTTGCACTGGGACGAGGTGCGCTCGGCCAGCCTGTTCATCGGCCGCAGCATGCGCGCAGACGACCAGGACGAATACCTGACGCCGATCCCGGACGATCCGACGCGCCTTTATGACCCCTCGGGTCTGGCCAGCCGGACGTCGGACTGGGTGGTTCAGGGGTCATTCAATCCCTCGGATCGCATGCGCGGCTGGTTCCACGCCACCATCGACGGCAATGGCCAAGTTCGTCGGGCCGAAGCGACCGTCGACGGCCGCTGGGGACGCCGAAACCTGGCCAGCGTAAGCTACATCGTGGACAGCTCGAACCCCTTGGACGGCCCCGAAAACCGCAACTACGAGTTCGTCCAGCTCTCCGGTCACCAGTTCATCTACGGCAACTGGGGCGTGGCGGTGACGGGGATCGCCGACATGCAACGCGACATCGTCACCCGGTCGGAGGTCGGCCTGCTGTACGACGACGACTGCTTCCGCATTGAGCTGGGCTGGCGGCGCGATAACACGCGCGTCCGGCCGACCGGCCCGGCGGAAGGCGTTTACATCCGTCTTAACCTCGCCACTTTTGGGGCTTCAGGCTATGATCGCAATGATATGCGGTAGGCAGGGCGCGCATTGCGGCGTAGGGGAGCTTGCGCCCCGGCGCTGCGGCGTGGCGATCGCCGCCGACCGGCTCGGGACCGCTTTAGGGAATCAGGACTGACGATGGGTTTGATGCGTTACTCTACGGGAGCCGCCCTGGCCGCCCTTATGGTCGTGGCGGCCGTGGAGCCTTCCTCGGCTCAGACTCCGGCGTCTCCCGCTCCTGCGCAGGCCGCGCCTCAAACTCCGGCCGCCGGCGCGCTGAACCCCGCCGCCGAGGAAGCGCCCCAGCGCACGGCCCCTGCGCCGCAGTTCCGCCTGTCCGACGGCATCATCGCGACGGTCAACGACCGCATCATCACCGGCTTCGACCTGCGTCAGCGGATGCTGGTTCTGATGGCCATGACCCAGGTCCAGCCGACCGAAGAAAACATCGGCGCCATCCAGCAGCAGGCGCTGAACGACCTGATCGACCAGCACCTTCAGGCCGCCGAACTGGCCAAGTTCGAACAGCTCAAGATCGGCGACGCCGAAATCGATCAGGAAATCGCCGACATGGCCCGTCAGGCGGGCACGACGCCAGCCAGCTACATCAACTTCCTGGAACAGGGCGGGATCAGCATCCCCGCCTTCCGCGAGCAGATGCGCACCGAGATCGGCTGGCGCGAACTGGTCGGCGGCCGTTTCCGCGACCGCGCCCGCGTCGGCAAGAGCCAGGTCGAGCAGACCATGCGCCAGATGACCGAATCGGCGACCAAGCCTCAGTATCTGATCGGTGAAATCTACCTGGAGGCCGCCCGCGTCGGCGGCATGCAGGAGGCCATGAACGGCGCGCGCCAACTGGTGCAGCAGATGATCCAGGGCGCGCCCTTCATGGCCGTGGCGCGCCAGTTCTCGGCCGCCCCCTCGGCCGCCCGCGGCGGCGACGCCGGCTGGGTGGTCCAAGGCACAGTCCAGCCCGCCCTGCAGTCCGTCATGGACACGCTGGAGCCCGGCCAGCTGTCGAACCCCATCCCCGTCGATGGCGGCGTCTACATCCTCTACATGCGCGACAAGCGCTCGGGCGCCTCGACCAGCATGGTCAAGATGAAGCAGGTCATGGTCGAGCTGCCGGAAAACGCCGATGAGGCCCAGGTTGCCGCCGCGACCCAGCGCCTTGAGGCCCTGCGCGGCCAGCTGACCTGCGACAACATCCTGACCCGCGCGCGTTCGGAACCGGGCTTGCTGGGCGCCGATCTGGGCGAGAGCGACGTCGCGGACCTGTTGCCGCAGTTCCAGCAGGTCGCCCGCTCGGCCGAGGTCGGCTCAGTCAGCACGGCGGTCCGCACCCCGCTGGGCGTGCACCTGCTGGCCGTCTGCGATCGCCGCCTGGGCGGTCCCGACGCCCCCTCGGCGCAACAGGTCGAAGCCCGCCTGCAGAACCAGAACTACGCCATGCTGGGCCGCCGCTATCTGCGCGACCTGCGGGCCGACGCCCTGATCGAAATCAAGCAATGACGGTGATCCGGCCGCTCATCGTCACGATGGGCGACCCCGCCGGGGTGGGGCCGGAGATCATCGCGCGCGCCTGGTCGGTGCTGAGCTCCGCGCCCGGCCCCCTGGCGCCGGTCGCGCCCTTCGTCGTGGTCGGCGACGCCGCTGTTCTGAAGGCGCAGGGCCAGCCGGTCGAGGCCGTCCTCAGCCCCGCGGACGCCGCCGGCGTCTTCGGCCGCGCCATCCCCGTCCTGCACCATCCGGCGCCCGCCCCCGTAACGGCGGGTCAGCCTGAGCCCGCCAACGCCGTCGCCGTCGCCGACTGGATCGAGCGCGGCGTCGATCTGGTGCTGTCGGGCGAAGGCTGCGGCCTGGTGACGGCGCCGATCGCCAAGGCGCCCATGTACGCCTCAGGCTTCCGCTTTCCCGGCCACACTGAGTTCATCGCCGAACTGACCGCCGACGTCCCCTTCAGCGGCACACGCGGCCCGGTGATGATGCTGACGGCCCAGAACCTGCGGGCCTGCCTCGTCACCATCCATGTGCCGATCGACCAGCTGCCCGAACTGGTGACGGGCGAGCGCGTCGCCCGCGTCGCCCGCGTCGTCCACGAATCGATGAAGCGCGACTTCGGCATCAGCGCCCCGCGCCTGGCCCTGGCCGCCCTGAACCCCCACGCGGGCGAAGGCGGCGCCATCGGCCTGCAGGAGGTGACGGTGCTGCGTCCCGCCGCCGAGGCCCTGCGCGCCGAGGGACTGAACATCACCGATCCCCTGCCCGCCGACACCCTGTTCCACGAGGAAGCACGGGCGCGCTACGACGCTGTCGTCTGCCTCTATCACGACCAGGCTCTGATCCCGGTGAAGACGCTGGACTTCTGGGGCGGGGTCAACGCCACCCTCGGCCTGCCCATCGTCCGCACCTCGCCCGACCACGGCACCGGTTTCGACATCGCCGGCAAGGGCGTCGCCCGCGCCGACAGCTTCATCGCCGCCGTCCGCCTGGCTTCTGAGATGGCGTCCGCCCGCGCGGCGCGCTAACAGGCCTCGTGACCGATCATCTGCCCTCCCTGCGTGAAACGCTCGACGCCCACGGCCTGTCGGCCAAGAAGAGCTTCGGCCAGCACTTTCTGCTGGACCTGAACGTCACGCGGAAGATCGTCCGCTACGCCGGGCCGTTCGACGGCCGCGCCGTCATCGAGGTAGGCCCCGGCCCCGGCGGCCTGACGCGCGCCCTGCTGGAAAGCGACGCCGGCAAGGTGGTGCTGGTCGAAAAAGATCCGCGCTTCATCCCCCTGCTGTCCGAACTGGACGACGGCTCTGGTCGCCTGACCATCGTCGAGGCCGACGCCCTGAAGGTGAAGGAAGCCGAACTCGTCGAGGGCCCCGCGCACCTCGTCTCCAACCTGCCCTACAACGTCGGCACGCCGCTGCTGATCAAATGGCTGACGGGTCCGTGGAGCCCTTGCGCCCTAACCCTGATGTTCCAGAAAGAAGTCGCCGAGCGCGTGGTGGCCCAACCCGGCGAGGACGCCTATGGCCGTCTGGCCGTCATCAGTCAGGCCGTGGCCGAAGCGCGCATCGTCATGCATCTGCCCGCCGCCGCCTTCACCCCGCCGCCCAAGGTGGCCTCGGCCGTGGTGCATCTGATACCCTTGGCCGAGCGCCCCGCCCCCGACCGCCTGAAGCGGCTGGAACGGGTCACGGCGGCCGCCTTCGGCCAGCGTCGCAAGATGCTGCGCTCCAGCCTGAAACAACTTGGCGGCGCCGCCCTGTGCGAAGCCGCTGGAATCGAACCCGACGCCCGCGCCGAAACCATCGACGTGGCGGGCTTCCTCAGATTGGCCGACGCTTTGACATGACAGTAGAAATCGAACCCTTCCGCGCCATCGCCATCAGCCGCATCGCCCATGAGATGAAGGCGCAGGGCCAGTCGGTCATCCATATGGAGTTCGGCCAGCCCTCGACCGGAGCCCCCAGCCGCGCCATCGCCGAGGCCCACCGCGTGGTCGACGCCGAAGCCGGCGGCTATTGGGAAAGCCCCAACCTGCGCGCCCGCGTGGCCAAGCTGTACAAGGACCGCTACGGCGTCGTCATCGATCCCGAGCGCGTCATCATGACCGCCGGCGCCTCTCCCGCCCTGGTGGTGGCGCTGAACATGCGCTTTGCTCCCGGCGACCGCGTGGCTATCGCTCGCCCCGGCTATGTCGCCTATCGCAACACGATGAAGGCCCTGCACATCGTCCCGCAGGAGATCGACTGCGGCCCCGACGTGCGCTTCCAGCTGACGGCCAAGGCGCTGCGCGAACTGGACCCGGCGCCGCAGGGCGTCATCATCGCCAGCCCCGCCAATCCGACTGGCACCGTCATCGCCGAGGACGAGCTGAAGGCCATCGTCGAGGTCTGCCGCGAGCGCAACATCAGCATCATCTCGGACGAGATCTATCACGGCATCACCTACGGCCATGACACGCCCTGCATGCTGCAGTTCGACGACAAGGCCATGATCGTCAACAGCTTCTCCAAATACTGGAGCATGGCGGGCTGGCGTCTGGGCTGGCTGATCCTGCCAGAAGAAGAGGTCCAGCAGGCCCGCGCGCGCATGGGCAACATGTTCCTGACGCCGCCGACGCTCAGCCAGTTCGCCGGCCTGGCCGCCATGGATTGCGAAGAAGAGCTGGAAGCCAACATCGACGTCTATCGCGCCAACCGCGAGCGGATGCTGGAAGCCCTGCCCGCCATGGGCCTGCGCTCGATCGCCCCGCCGGACGGCGCCTTCTACATCTATGCCGACATCGGCCACCTGACGAACGACAGCATGGCCTTCTGCGAGAAGCTGGTGCGCGAGACGGGCGTGGCCACGGCGCCGGGCGTCGACTTCGACCCCGTGAACGGCCACCGCTTCATCCGCTTCAGCTTCGCCGTCTCGACGCCCGAGATCGAGGACGCCCTGGCCCGCATGAAGACCTTCTTCGCCGCCCGCACCGAGGAAATGCAGGAACAGCGGACAGCCTAAGAGCGTTCGACAAGCCCCGGATCCTTCGGAGCTTTCATGTCGAAATCGCGTCTCGCCGTCTCAGTCCTGCCCTTCACCCTGGCCATGCTCGCGGCCTGCGGATCGCCTGCTGAGACCCCGAGGCCCGAACAGCCCTCGGTCGCCGAAACCGCAGCCTCGCCCCTGACCCGCGAGGCGGTCGAGGCCGCCGTGTTCGAGAGCGTCGCCGCCCCCGTCGAGGGTCAACCCGCACGGCCCGACGCGGCGACGGCGCGCGCCCAGATCCTGCTGGACCGCGCCAACTTCTCGCCGGGCGTGATCGACGGCTTGGGCGGCGACAACACGCGCCAGGCGATCGCCGCCTTCGAAAAGTCCGCCGGACTGCCTCAGGACGGGGTGCTGGACGCAGAGGTGTTCCGTCGCCTGACCGCCGGCGACGACGGCCGCGTCCTGACCGACTATACGATCGCCGACGCCGACCTGGCCGGTCCCTTCATCGGCCAGGTTCCGGCCGATCTGACCGACATGGCCAAGCTCCAGACCGTCGGCTACGCCACGCCGCTGGAGATGCTGGCCGAGAAGTTCCACATGACCGAGGGCCTGCTGCAGGCGCTCAACCCCGGCGTTGACTTCGGCAAGGCGGGCCAGACCATCGTCGTTGCCGCCGTGGCCCAGACCGAGCTGACGGGCGACGTGGCCCATATCGTCGTCGACAAGGCCGAGCGGTCGGTGCGGGTCTATGACGCGGCGGACAGGCTTCTGGCCTTCTATCCGGCCACCATCGGCAGTTCGACGCGCCCGGCGCCTTCGGGCGATCTGACCGTCGTCGGCGTCGCGCCCGAGCCGAACTACACCTACGACCCGGACCGCGTCAGCTATGACCGGGGCGACCGCAAGGTCATCGTGCCGCCGGGACCGAACAATCCGGTCGGCTCGGTGTGGATCGACCTGTCGCGCGACACCTACGGCATCCACGGCACGCCGGACCCGTCCAAGGTCGGCAAGACCTTCTCCAGCGGCTGCGTGCGCCTGACCAACTGGGACGCCGAACAGTTGGCGTCCAAGGTCAAGCCGGGCGTGCGCGTGACCTTCCGCTAGTCGCCGTAGAGATCAGCCGCCGTCCGACCGGGCGCGTCCAGTTGCGTCAGCGGCAGCGGCGGCGGGTCCAGCGTCACGCCCAGCGCCTGATAGGTCGCCGCGCTGGAGAAACCGTAGGGCTCGGCGTCCGCATTGCTGAAGGCGTAGTAGACGGCGCTGACCCGCGTCATCACCGCCGCCGCCAGGCACATGGGACACGGGTGGCCGCGGGCGTAGAGGATCGCGCCCGACAGATCGACGCCGCCCAGCGCCGGCCCAGCCTGACGCAGGGCCTCCATCTCGGCGTGGGAGCTGGGATCGTTGGTCGCCAGCATCCGGTTGACGCCGCTGGCGATCAGGACGCCATCCTTGACCAGCACCGCCCCAAACGGCCGACCGCCCGCCCTGACGTTCTCCAGCGCCAGGTCGACGGCCTGAGCCAGCCAGCGGCGGTGCTCGGCGTCGTTCATGGGCGTCAGACCACTTCCTTCAGCAGGGCCTGCTTGTAGCCATCAACCCACAGGTTGCGGTGACGGCGGCTGCGCTCGGCGTGATAGATGTGGGCCAGTTCGGCGTAGGATCGGTCGAAGTCCTCGTTGACCAGCACATAGTCGAAGTCGTCGCAGTGCTCGATCTCGCCCTTGGCGTTGGCGACGCGGCGCTCGATCACGTCCTCGGCGTCTTGCGAGCGCGTCACCAGACGGCGGCGAAGCTCCTCAAGGCTGGGCGGCAGGATGAAGACCCGCACGGCGTCGCCGGGGCATTTGGCGGCCACGTCGCGGGCGCCCTGCCAGTCGATGTCGAACAGGACGTCGCGGCCTTCCGCCAGCGCCCGCTCGACCGGCGCCGCCGGACTGCCGTAGCGATTCCCGTGCACGTCGGCCCATTCCAGGAAGGCGTCGGCGTCGATCAGGCGCTGAAATTGCTCCTTGCTGACGAAGTTGTAGTCGCGCCCGTCCACCTCGCCCGGACGGATGTCGCGGGTGGTCATGGAGACCGACAGCTCCAGCCCCTTGTGGTCGGCCATCAGACGGCGGCACAGCGAGGTCTTTCCGGCCCCCGACGGACTGGCCACGATCAGCAGGACGCCACGGCGGGGGGTGCGGTTATTCGACATTCTGAACTTGTTCTCGAAGCTGCTCGACGACGGCCTTCAACTCCAGGCCGATTCCGGTGAGCGCGGTCGTAGCGGATTTCGAGCAGAGGGTGTTCGCCTCGCGCATGAATTCCTGCATCAGGAAGTCGAGTTTTCGACCGGCGGGGGGTTGCTGCAACAGTGCACGGGCCGAGGCGACGTGGGCCGTCAGCCGATCCAGCTCCTCGCGTACATCGGCCTTGGTCGCCAGCGCCGCGGCCTCGAGGAAGACGCGCTCGTCCAGACCGGGCGCATCGGGCGCCAGTTCGCTGATACGACGAGTAAAGCGTTCGCGGATGGCCTCGACCTGAGCCGACACCTCAAGCTCAGCGCGAGCGACCAGAGCCTCGATGGTCCCGACGAAGTCGTGGATCACCGGCGTCAGCTGCTCGCCCTCGCGCTGACGCGACGCCTTCAGCGCGTCCAGCGCCTGTTCAACCGTGGCGGCCATGGCCAATTCCAGAGCCGCACGGGCCTCGGCGTCCTCGTCCTCTTCCGCGACCTCGATGACGCCGCGCAGGGCCAGCAGGCCGTCGGCCGAAGGCGGGGTCGCCCCCTCCTCCGCCAACTGGTTCGCCAGCCGCAGATAGGTCGCCAGCACCGCCTCATTGACGCGCGGCGCGGGCTCGCTCCCCTCGGCGCGCTTGGTCTGCAGGCCCAGCGTCACCTGCCCCCGGTTCAGCCGCGCCTGAGCCGCCGCCTTGGCCAGCCGCTCAAGGTTGTCGAAGCCATGCGGACCGCGATAGCGCGTCTCCAGCGAGCGCCCGTTGACCGAGCGCGCCTCGACCGTCCAGGTCCAGCCGTCCAGCCCGCCGTCCGCCCGGCCGAAGCCGGTCATGCCCGAAATTTGGCCTGAAATCTGGCTCATCGTCCGGCCTCCGTCGGCACGCGAATGACCTTGGCGCCCGGCGGAATGGCGATCGCCGGGCCGGAGGCTTCATCCGTCATGGGCGCCGGCGAGGTTTCCGGCGCGCTCTCACCCGCCACCAGCCCCGCCTTGCGGCGCTCGATCTCGCGCCAGCGGGCCACGTTCAGCAGGTGCTCCTGATAGGTGCGGGCGAAGACGTGGCCGCCCGTGCCGTCGGCGACGAAGAAGACGTATTCCGAGCGCGGCGGGTTCAGCACGGCCTTGATCGCCTCCTCGCCCGGATTGGCGATGGGCGTCGGCGGCAGGCCGTCGATCAGATAGGTGTTCCACGGCGTCGGATTGCGCAGCTCGGACAACAGGATGCCGCGCCCCAGCGGCCGCCCCTTGGTCACGCCGTAGACGATGGTCGGGTCGCTCTCCAGCCGCATCCCCAGGCGCAGGCGGTTGGTGAAGACAGCCGCCACCTCGGGCCGTTCGGAGGCGATGCCCGTCTCCTTCTCGACGATGGAGGCCAGGATGACGGCCTCTGCCGGCGTCGTGACGACCGTGGAAGGCGAGCGGGCGGCCCACAGGGTCTCCAGCTTGGTCTTGGCGGCGCGCTGCATCCGGGCGACGACGGCGGCGCGGGTCTCGCCGCGCGTGACCTCATAGGTTTCCGGCCAGAGGCTGCCCTCGGGCGGAACCTCGACCTCGCCGGTCAGGACCGGCTGCTTCATCAGGATGTCGACCGCCTGGGCGCTGGACCAGCCCTCGGGCAGGGTCACGTAGTGGCGCACCGCCTTGCCGTCGACCAGCAGGCCCACCACCGTCGCCAGAGAGGCGCCCGACGGCACCTCATATTCGCCCGCGCGGATCTTGCGGTCGGCGCCCGTCAGGCTGATCGCGGCTCGGAACAGGTCGGTCGAGCGGATCACGCCCGCCGATTTCAGATTGGCCGCGATGGCCGGAACGCCCGCCCCGGACGGCAGGGTGACGATGGTCGTCTCCCCTTCCGCCGCCTTCGGCCCCGGTCCCCAGTAGATGGCCCAGAACGCCACTAGCGCGGCGACCAGAAACAGGCCCAGCGTCCCGGCGGCGGTGATCAGGCCGACGTCGAGGCCGAAACGAGAGCCTCCGCCCCCGCCGCCCTTTTTCGGAACGCGCGACTTGGGAATGCGAACCTTGGGGGTGCGGGGGGGCGGAGCCTTGGCCAAGTCAGTCGACCTTCTTGAAGATCACGGCCGCATTGGTGCCGCCGAAGCCGAAGCTGTTGGACATCGCCACGTCGATCTTCTTGGCCTTACCCTTGTGGGGGATCAGGTCGATCGGCGTCTCCATCTCCGGGTCGTCCAGGTTGATGGTCGGCGGCGCCATCTGATCGCGGATGGCCAGGACCGAGAAGATGCTCTCGATCGCCCCGGCGGCGCCCAGCAGGTGACCCGTCATCGACTTGGTGGACGACACGGCCAGATCCTTGGCGTGGTCGCCGACCAGACGCTCGACCGCCTTCAGCTCGATCCAGTCGGCCATGGTCGAGGTGCCGTGGGTGTTGACGTAGTCGAGGTCCGACGGCTGCATCCCGGCGCGCTTCAGCGCCGCCTTCATGGCCCGCAGGCCGCCGTCGCCGTCTTCCGACGGGGCGGTGATGTGATAGGCGTCGCCGCTCATGCCGTAACCGACGACCTCGGCGTAGATCTTGGCCCCGCGCGCCTTGGCGTGTTCGTATTCTTCCAGAACCATGATCCCGGCGCCCTCGCCCATGACGAAGCCCGCATGGCCGCGGTCATAGGGGCGCGAGGCCTTCTCCGGCGTGTCGTTATAGGCGGTGCACAGCGCCTTGCAGGCCAGGAAGCCCGCGATGCCGATCGGCACGACCGAGCTTTCGGCGCCGCCCGCCACCATGACGTCGGCGTCGCCCAGGGCGATCATCCGGGCCGCATCGCCGATGGCGTGGGCGCCGGTGGCGCAGGCGGTGACGACCGAGTGGTTCGGGCCCTTCAGGCCGTGGCGGATCGAGATCTGGCCCGAGGCCAGGTTGATCAGGGCCGAGGGAATGAAGAAGGGGCTGACGCGACGAACGCCCTGTTCCTTCAGCACGATGGCCGTGTCGGCGATGGGGCCCAGACCGCCGATGCCGGAGCCGACCATGACGCCGGTGGCTTCCTTATCCTCTTCCGATTCCGGCTTCCAGTTGGCGTCGGCCAGCGCCTCGTCCGCCGCCGCGATGGCGTACAGGATGAAGTCGTCGACGCGCTTGCGGTCCTTGGCCGACATCACCTGATCGGGATCGAAGACGCCCGGCTGACCGGCCTCGCCGCCGCCGCGTCCGTCGACGCTAGGGACTTCGCCCGCGATGGTGCAGCCGTAGCCTTCGGTGTCGAAGGCGGTGATCGGACGGATGCCCGAGCGACCGTCCAGAATGCCCTTCCAGACATGCTCGACGCCCGTGCCCAGAGGCGTGACCAGGCCAAGGCCCGTGATGACGACGCGGCGCATGGTTCGCGCTCCTTCTTGGTCAGAATCGTAGCCAGAAACACTAATGGCCGCCGGACGGTCCCGCTAGGGGTCCGTCACGGCGGCCATCAGCTGGTAAGTGCGACGAATCGCAGCCGGATCAGGCGGCCAGCTTCTCGTCGATGAACTTCACCGCGTCGCCGACGGTCTGGATGTGCTCTGCGGCGTCATCCGGGATTTCGACGTCGAATTCTTCTTCGAAGGCCATGACCAGTTCGACGTTGTCGAGCGAGTCGGCGCCCAGGTCGTCGATGAAGGAAGCCTTCTCGGTGACCTTGTCCGGATCGGCGTCCAGGTGGTCGATCACGATCTTGCGGACGCGTTCGAGGGTGTCGGACATGAGTGTCTCTCTGCCTGTTTGAAATCGCCGTGAAGGCGGGTCTTGGGTTGTTTCGCCGTGTCACGGCTGCCTGTCGGGATCAAGCCTCAATGAGACTCACCCCCGAAAGACGTCCGTGCCCTTTAGCACAGGGTGACGGCGTGGAAATAGTCTGTTGCGCGTCGTGATGGCGCCGCGCAACGGGTTCAGATCATCGCCATGCCGCCATTGACGTGCAGCGTCTGGCCGGTGACGTAGGCCGCTTCATCCGACGACAGATAGACGGCGGCCGAGGCGATTTCGTCGCCGGCGCCCAGACGTCCGGCCGGAATCTTCGACAGGATGGCCTCGCGCTGCTGATCGTTCAGCACGTCGGTCATCGGCGAGGCGATGAAGCCCGGCGCGATGCAGTTGACCGTGATCCCGCGCGAACCGACTTCCTGGGCCAGCGACTTGGAGAAGCCGATCATCCCGGCCTTGGAGGCGGAATAGTTGGTCTGGCCGGGGTTGCCGGTGACGCCGACCACCGAGGTGATGCCGATGATGCGGCCCGAACGGCGCTTCATCATCCCCTTCACCGCCGCGCGGGTCAGGCGGAAATAGCTCTCGAGGTTGATCTGGATGACCGACTGGAAGTCCTCATCCTTCATCCGCATCAGCAGGCCGTCCTTGGTGATGCCCGCATTGGCGACCAGGATGTCCAGCGGCGCGCCCGCCGCCGTCTCGGCCGCGTTCACCAGATTGTCGACCGACTCCGGATCCGAAAGGTTCGCCGTGGCGAAGTGGGCCCGCTCGCCCAGTTCCTTGGCCAGATCGGCCAGCACGGCTTCGCGCGTGCCGGACAGGACGACAGTGGCCCCTTGCGCGTGCAGGGCGCGGGCGATGGCCCCGCCGATGCCGCCGGTGGCGCCGGTCACGAGGGCGGTCTTGCCGGTAAGGTTGAACATCTCTGTCTCTCCTCTTCCTTCTCCCCTTGCGGGAGAAGGTGGCCCGTCAGGGCCGGATGAGGGGTCGTGCCGACCCCTGCCGTGTCTTCAATCTTGAGAGGTCGCAGCGACCCCTCATCCGTCTGATTGCGCCAGCCACCTTCTCCCGCAAGGGGAGAAGGATCAAAGGCTTTTCGCGAACGCTTCCAGCTCCTCGGCCGTGTTCAGCGCCAGGGCCTCGGCGTCGGGGGCGATGCGCTTGGCCATGCCGGTCAGCACCTTGCCCGAGCCGACCTCGACGAAGCGGGTCACGCCGCCTTCGCTCGCCATCCACTCCATGCTCTCGCGCCAGCGCACGCGGCCCGTGACCTGCTCGACCAGCAGGCGGCGGATGACCTCGGCGTCGGTTTCCGGGCGGGCGGTGACGTTGGCGACCACCGGCACGGCCGGGGCGATGATTTTCGCATCAGCCAAAGCGGCGGCCATCTCGTCGGCGGCAGGCTGCATCAGCGGGCAGTGGAAGGGCGCTGAAACGTTCAGCGGAATGGCGCGCGCGCCCAGTTCCTTGGCCTTTTCGATGGCCAGATCCACGGCGGCCTTGTCGCCGGAGATGACGACGTTGCCCTTGTTGTTGTCGTTGGCGACGACGCAGACGCCCGCCGCCGAACCGGCCTTGGCCGCCTCTTCAGCCAGCGCCAGATCGGTCTTGGGGCCGATCAGCGAGGCCATCGCGCCCTTGCCCACCGGCACGGCGCGCTGCATGGCCTGACCGCGCAGCTTCAGCAAGCGGGCGGTGTCCGACAGGCTGATCGCGCCCGCCGCAGCCAGGGCCGAATACTCGCCCAGGGAGTGACCGGCGACGAAGGCGGCGCGCGCCACGTCGACGCCGAACTCGACCTTCAGCACCCGCGCCGTGGCGACCGACACGGCCATCAGGGCCGGCTGGGCGTTCTCGGTCAGGGTCAGTTGATCTTCCGGCCCTTCGCGCATCAGCTCGAACAGCTTCTGGTTCAGGGCGTCGTCCACCTCGGCGAAGACCTCGCGCGCGCTGGCGAAGGCGTCCGACAGGGCGACGCCCATGCCGACCGACTGGCTGCCCTGACCGGGAAAGAGAAGCGCGAGGCTCATCCGGGATCGTCCGTCATCCGTTGAATCAAGCCGCGAGGGGTAGGCGAATCCCTCCCCTACGGCAAGAAGAACGCGACAGCGGACAGGCCTCGCGCCCGTCCTCAGTCCTTGATTTCCGCCGTGCAGGGGCGGTCGTCCGGCCCCGCCGCGCCGTCGCAACGACGCAGAGCCAGCAGGCTGTCCTGGGTCTCGACCAGCCGTTTCGTGCCGTCCGCCTGCCGCTCCAGCGTGAAGGCGTCGTACAGCCCGCCCGTCGCCGTAAAGGCGCGGAACGACAGGCGGTCCGCCTCGACGTCAATCAGCTGATACAGTTCGGTGTTCTCGGCCGCGCGCACGGGCTGCGTGTCCGCCCGGTCGTTCAGCCCGTACATCTTGGAGCCGGTGACGGAGACGACATAGACCGGCCCCTGCGGACGGCCCGCCGCGCTGTCGGCGCGCGACGCCTCGGCCCCGGCCGGGTTGGAGACGCGGCCGTAGCAATGGTCATGCCCCTGCAGCACCAGATCGATGTTGCGGGCGTCGAAGATCGGCTTCCAGGCGGCCTTCAACTCTTCGGTGTCCTCGGGCCGGGCGCAGGTGTAGATCGGCTGGTGGAACAGGGCGACGTTCCAGCGCGCCGGGCTTTCGGCCAGCACCTTGTCCAGCCAGCGCGTCTGGCTTTCCCCGGCCCCCAGGTCGATGGCCGCCGTGCCGTCCAGCACGATGAAGCGCACGCCCTGATAATCGACGTAGTAGCTGGTCGCCTTCGCCCCGTCTGCCCCGTTGTCCGGCAGGGCGAACTGCAGCGGCCAGTGCGGCCCCAGAAGGCGCGATTCCTCGCCGTTCGGCAGGATGTGGTCGACGTATTCGTGGTTGCCGCTGGCGGGCAGTTGCGGCGTCATGGCGAAGGCGCGACCGCCCGCCTCGGTCCATTCGCCCCACTCGTCGTCGTGAACCTTGACCTCGCGCTGGGCCACCAGATCGCCCGCATGGACGACCAGGGCCGCCGGTCCCGCCTCCTTGAAGGCCGAGCGGATCACGCGCGAGCCGATCTCCAGAATGTCGTTCTGCGTATCGCCCAGATAGATGAAGCGGAAGGGCGCGAACTCGGCCTTGGCCGTGCGGAACGGCAGCCACTCGCTCCAGCCGTCGGCGGCGCGCACGCGATAGACATAGCGCGTGTCCGGCTTCAGCCCGTCAAAGCGCGCCTGATGATAGAAGGCGCGGCCGTTCTCGTTCTCGATCGGCGCCGTGGTCCCGGCCACGGTGCGGGCGGCGAAGCCCAGCAGGGGGCCGTCGATCTCCTCGGCGATCTGGGCCTCGGCGGCGGTCTGGCGCGCATCGGTGCGCCAGGCGACGGCGGCGCCGCGCGCGGCGTCTGCGGCCGGGCTCAGCACGATGCGGTCGGCCCAGCCCTTGGCGGCCCAGCGGCCGTTCGGCGCGTGCAGCGGCGGCGGCGGCTGATCGGGGTCCGGCGGCGCGACGACCTGGGCCATGGAGGGCGCGGCGGCCAGCAGAACAGACGCGGCCAAACAGGCGACGGACAGCTTCATGACGATGTTTCCCCGAACCTCACGTGGTCGAGGGCGACGCCTAGCGGCCCAATGCGACGGTTCGCCGGGGCTTTTGTGAAACTCCTGCGAGGAATAGGCCGCCTACGACGGGATCAGGCCCAGCAGCTCCTTACCCGCCAGCACCGCGAACAGCAGAGCCGCCGCTCCCAACATCAGGTTGGAAATCCAGCCGCTGCGCCATTCCTGCGGCGTCCGGGCGCTGTTCAGCAGCCACAGAAGCGTCCCCGCCAGGAAGGGCATGAACAGGCTGCCCAGCACCCCATATGCGACAATCAGCCCGAACGGCCGATCCATGAACAACAGCAGCATCGGCGGGAAGGTCAGCCACAGGGCGTAGGCGCGGAACGCCCGGCTCTTGTCGCCGCGCGCCTGGGGATCCTCGGAGCGGCCGCGCACATGGGCGGTGAAGTCGGCGAACATCAGGCTGACGCCCTGCCACACGCCCAGCAGGCTGGAGAAGCTGGTGGCCCAGAAGCCGACCAGGAACAGGATGGAGATCGGCCGCCCGAACCGCTCGCGCAGCACCTGGTCCAGATCCAGCAGCCCCCGATCCCCGCCTTGCAGGGCGATGCCCGCGCTGTAGAGCAGCTCGGCCCCGACGATCAGCATGGCGACGACGAAGACGCCGGTGACGACATAGGCCACCCGGTTGTCCAGCCGCATGACCGCCATCCAGCCCGGCCCCTTCCAGCCCTTGGCGTTCAGCCAGTAACCATAGGCCGCCATGGTGATGGTGCCCCCTACCCCGCCGATCAGGCCCAGGGTGTAGAAGGCCGACCCTTCCGGCAGGCTCGGCCACAGGCCGGTCAGCAGTTCAGGCAGGTTCGGCGTGACGATCACGGCCAGGCCGACGACGGTGACGAACATCACCCCGACGCAGGCCGTCATCACCTTCTCGAACAGGCCGTAACCGCCGAACCAGACGAAGATCAGCCCGACGACCCCGCTCAGCATCCCCCAGGCCTTGAGGTCCAGCACGGGGAACAGCGTCGCCAGCGGCAGAGCCGTCGAGGTCATGGCCGCCGCCCCGTAGACGAAGCCCCACACCACCACATAGACGCCGAAATAGAGCCCGGCCCAGTTCAACCGCCCGTCCAGCCAGCCGCCGCCTAGACTCGACCAGCCCTCGAACATCGTCCGCTCGCTGGACAGGGTCCACCGGCCCACGGCCTCGGCCAGGGCGATCTTCAGCACGGTCCCGACGACGGCGGCCCACAGCAGGGCGTAGCCGAAGCGCGATCCGGCGATCAGGGTGGCGACCAGATCGCCCGCCCCCACCCCGGTCGCCGCCACCACGATTCCCGGCCCGATCAGCGACCAGCGGTTCCTCGGCGTCGGCGTTTGCGTCATCCTGAAGGCTCCGGTTGCGAGAACCGTAACCGTGCCGCGCTTCGCCGCCCATGCCAATCGCCCGCGCAAGGGCCGCCGCGCCTTGCCCTGCCGGGGTTTTTCCCGTATAGGCGCGCCCTTTCCAGGGCTTCGGTCCTGCTGCGGAACGTCAAAGGGTCGGGAAACTCCCGTCCGCCGCGTCAGGAGCCATCGTGGACGAACTACCCGGTTCGCCCGCGCCGATGTCCGCCAAGGGAGAATGCCGCATGGCTCTTTACGAGCACACGGTCATGACGCGCCAGGATATCTCGGCGCAACAGGCCGAAGCGCTGAACGACACCATCAAGGCTCTGATCGAAGAAAACGGCGGCTCCGTCGCCAAGATCGAGTACTGGGGTCTGCGCAACCTGACCTACCGGGTCAAGAAGAACCGCAAGGCTCACTATTCGCTGATGGCCGTCGACTGCCCGCCGGCCGCCATGGCCGAAGTCGAGCGCCAGCTGTCGATCAACGAAGACGTGCTGCGCTGGCTGACCATCCGCGTCGAGGAACTCGACCTGGAGCTGTCGCCCCTGCTGGCCCGCCGTGAACGCGAGCGTGACCGCAGCGCCCCGCGCGGCGACGACGCCGCGGCTTCGGAATAAGGAACCGGATCATGACCGATACGACTGCCCCCATCCCGGGCGCTCCGGCCGGCTCCGGCCCGGCCCGTCGCCCCTTCTATCGTCGTCGCAAGGTGTGCCCGTTCTCGGGCGCCAACGCGCCGAAGATCGACTACAAGGACGTGAAGCTGCTGCAGCGTTACGTCTCCGAACGCGGCAAGATCGTGCCTTCGCGCATCACCGCCGTTTCCGCCAAGAAGCAACGCGAGCTGGCCAAGGCCATCAAGCGCGCCCGCTACCTGGCCCTGCTGCCGTACGTGGTGAAGTAAGATGAAGGTCGTTCTGCTGGAACGCGTCGAGAACCTCGGCGCCATCGGCGACGTCGTCACTGTCAAGGACGGCTTCGCCCGCAACTTCCTCCTGCCGCGCGACAAGGCGCGTCGGGCCACGGAAGCCAACCTGAAGGCCTTCGAAATCGAGCGCGCCGCCATTGAGGCCCGCAACGACAAGAACAAGGCCGAAGCTCAGAAGATCGCCGACAAGATCGACGGTCAGAGCTACGTCATGATCCGTCAGGCCGGCGAAACCGGTCAGCTGTACGGCTCGGTCGCCGGCCGCGACGTCGCTGAGGTCGTTCGCGCCGAAGGCGGCAAGGTCGAGCGCTCGCAGGTCGTCCTGAACACGGCGATCAAGACGCTGGGCGTCCACGAAGTGCTGGTTCGCCTGCACCCCGAGGTCTCGGCCACCGTCAAGATCAACATCGCCCGTTCGGCCGACGAAGCCGAGCGTCAAGCGAAGGGCGAGGACGTGATCCGCGCTCAGTTCGACGACGAGCGTAACGCCGCCGACCAGGCCGCTCAGGAGCTGCTGGAAGGCGGCGCCGGCCAACAGGAAGGCTTCGGCGACGAAGCCTGATCCTGTCGCTTCGGCGAGATGATCGAGGGGCGTTTCCGTAAGGAAGCGCCCCTTTTTCTTGGGCTGAACGCCTCCTGTTCCGCTCGCTCGGCGGACGCAGGGGCGGGCGGGTATTGAGCATATCGCTCACACTTTAGTTTCCCTAAACATCCCCGCACATAATCTCGATAGGCGTCGCCGTTTTCGCACCGCAATATCGCCATGGCTCGTCGCCGTTGACGGGCAGGAGATGACGATGCGCCCCGGCCTTTACGCCCGACTGCATCGCCCGGCAGTCCGACCGGCGCGATGTCTGTGCCCGCGACACTGAAACCGTCCCCTACGACCGGCCCGCCGCCGGTCTGCGGTTTCCGTCCGCTTTAAGAATTTCGCTTCCCGACGCGCCTGACGTCCGCCCTTCCGCGGCGGCGAGCCCTGACGCGCGTCCAATCAGAAAAGACGACCTCTCGAGATGACCTCCCGCTTTCCCCGCCGCCCCGCCCTTCTGGCCGCCGTATCCGGCGTCGCCCTGCTGATCGCAGGCGCCGCCAGCGCCCAAACTGTTCCTGACGACGCGACCTCGGTCGACGACATCGTGGTGACGGGCACCCGCGCCCCGGCCCGCTCGCGCCTGGACACCCTGGCCCCCGTCGACGTGGTGACGGCCGAGACCCTGCAGAACCGCGGCACGACCGAGTTCGCCGCCGCCCTGGCCCAGACGGTGCCGTCCCTGACCTTCCAGCGGCCCTCGGCCAATGACGGCACGGACTCGATCCGTCCCGCCACCCTGCGCGGCCTGTCGCCGGATCAGACCCTAGTGCTGGTCAACGGCACGCGCCGCCACGCCTCGGCCCTGGTCAACGTCAACGGCACGGTCGGCCGCGGCTCGGCCGCCGTCGACCTGAACGCCATCCCCAGCGGCGCCCTGAACCGGGTCGAGGTGCTGCGCGACGGCGCCTCGGCGCAATACGGCTCGGACGCCATCGCCGGCGTGGTCAACCTGCGCCTCAAGGAAGCCCGCGAGGGCGGCGGCGCAAGCGTCACCTACGGCCAGTATTTCACCAATGTGGAGACCGCGCGCGGCAAGCGGGACGAGCAGGACGGCCGCGCCGTCACCGTCTCGGCCTGGCAGGGCTTCGGCCTGGGCTCGGACGGCTTCCTGACCCTGTCGGCGGAGTATTCCGACCGCGACCCGACCAACCGTTCGGACTACGATCCGCGCCCCGCCGCCAACGGCGCGATCACCGCCCGCTTCGGCGACCCCAAGGTCGAGCAGTGGAGCGTCTTCGCCAATGCAGGCAAGCCGCTGAACGCCGACTGGGAAGCCTATGGCTGGGCCGGCTATCAGGAACGCGACAGCTCATCCGCCGCCTTCCCGCGCCTGTCGAACAACCCCAACAACGTGCCGTACATCTATCCGAACGGCTTCCTGCCCAAGATCGCCATCAACTCCCAGGACGTTTCAGCCGCCGGCGGCGTGCGCGGGACGCTGGCCGGATGGGACGCGGACTTCAGCCTGGTCTACGGCCGCAACGCCCTGGACTTCCGCACTGAGGATTCGCTGAACGCCACCTATGGCGCCGCCTCCCCGACCAGCTTCGATTCCGGCGGCCTGACCTATGACCAGTTGGTCTTCGGCGCGGACTTCACGCGTCAGTTCGAGATCGGCCTGGACGGCGGTCCGCTGAACTTCGCCTGGGGCCTGGAGGCCCGCAAGGAGAGCTATAAGATCGACGCCGGCCAGCCGGAATCGTGGAATCGCGGCCCGCTGGGATCGAACACCGCCCTGGCCGGCGGCGCCCAGGGCTTCCCCGGCTTCCAGCCCTCGAACGCGGTCGATGAAGACCGCGACGCCGTGGCCCTGTACGCCGACGTCGAAATCCCGCTGACCGAAAAACTGACGGTCGAGGGCGCGCTGCGCGTCGAGGACTATTCCGACTTCGGCGACGCCCAGACGGGCAAGTTCGCCGCCCGCTACGACTTCACCCCGAACTTCGCCCTGCGCGGCTCGGCGTCGACCGGCTTCCGCGCCCCATCGCTGCAGCAGAGCTTCTTCACCTCGACCTCCTCGGTCGTGCAGAACGGCGGCTTCGTCGAAACCGGCACCTTCCCCGCCACCAGCGAGGTCGCCTCGGTTCTGGGCGCCCGTCCGCTGAAGGCCGAGACCTCGACCAACTACACCTTGGGCGCCGTGATACGGCTGGGTAATTTCGACCTGACCGTCGACGCCTATCGCATCGAGATCGAGAACCAGATCGTCCTGTCGGAGCTGATCAACCGCAGCTTCTCGTCCCAGGTCGCCGGTCTGCTGGACCCGTTGGGCGTCCAGGCCGCGCGCTTCTTCCTCAACGGGGTGTCGACCGAAACCGAAGGCGTCGACATCGTCGGCCGCTATCGCCTGCGCACCGAGACGGCGGGCGATTGGGACTTCACCGTCGCCGCCAACGTCAACGACGTCAGCGTGACCAAGACCCCGACCTCTTCCTCGGTGCTGAACCCGGTCCCGACCCTGTTCGCGCGCCAGCGCATCCTGACCATCGAGGAGGGCACGCCGGACACCAAGGTCTCCGCCTCGGCCGACTGGAGCCAGGGCCGCTGGGGCGCCACGGCGCGAGCGACCTATTACGCCAGCGTGCTGCAACCCGGCTCGACGTCCGCCAACGACTATTCGACCGGCGACAAGACCACCATCGACCTGGAAGGCCGCTTCCAGATCACCGACCGGATCGGCCTGGCGATCGGCGTGGACAACGTCTTCGACGAATACCCGGACTTCGTGCCCGCCAACCTGAACAACAACGGGGTGCTGGGCTTCCCTTACTACTCGCCGTTCGGGTTCAACGGCCGCTACGGCTACGCCCGGTTGAACGTGAAGTGGTGATGGACTTGGAGCGCGCGCATCGGGGCTTCCTCCCTGTCCTTTGAGCGCGCCTCCCTCGTCAGGCGCGGCGGCCCGCGGGGAGCCGCCGCGTCTGACGAAAACTTAATGTGGGCCAACGTTCGTCGGTCATGGTTCGGTCGCGAACCGCGCGCTAGGCTTCACCGTCTCGCGGGAGGGAAGCCCATGAAAGCCGCCACATTCGCCACCGTCGCCGCCCTGGCGCTGTCCGCCCTGCCCAGCGCGGCCGCCGCCATGACCGTGCAGGAGTTCCTCACCTCCGCCAACCGCATCCCTCGCAATCCCACGGCGCTGCTGCGGTCGGACACGCGGCGGCTGATGAATGAGATGAACGGAGCCTTCAAGGCAGTGCGCGACGATCAGGTCGCCGCCAAGGCTGCAGGACGGCGCTCCGCCACCTGCATTCCCGAAGGCGCCAAGATCAGCCTGTCGCCCGACATGATCCTGAACCGTTTCAACGCCATCCCGGCCCAGCGGCGCAGCATCAGCGTCAATCAGGCCGTGCGCGAGTGGATGGCCGAGGAATACCCCTGCCCCGCCTGACCGGCTCCTGAACCCTTGCACAGCGGCGCAGGCGAGCGCATCTAGCCCTCCATGCCGCGTTCCGTTCCCGTCCTCTTCGCCGCGTCGCTAGGCGCCCTGACTCTGCTCGCCTCCGCGCCCCTGGCCCAGGCCCAGTCGTCTGACATGACCGTCCAGCAGTTCCTGACGATCGGTCATGACATCCCGCGCAACCGCGCCGTGGCCATAATGCGCCCGGACACTCGCCGCCTGATCCGCGTCGTCACCGGCGCCGTCAGCACGGTCAAGGCCGAGCAGGCCTCGGCCGTTTCGGCGGGCCGCACGCCGGCGCACTGCATCCCCGCCTCCGGCACCGGCATCACGCCCGAGGCTCTGGTCGCACGCTTCGAGACCATGCCGGAATCGCGCCGTCGCATCACCGTGACCCAGGCCGTGCGCGATTGGATGGCCGAGCGCTACCCCTGCCGCGCCTGACGACCTCCTACTGATCCGACAGCGGTTTTCCGCGCCCGTCCACAGGCGTCGGCGACTGTCCACGACCACGACCCCGCCCGCGTCTGACGCAGGGCGCGCCTATGCGTATTGATGATGCCGATGAACGCCGCCTTCGCTCCGATGCCCTATGACGCCCCCGACGCCGTGCAGGTGTCGTCCATGCCCCACAACCTGGAGGCGGAGCAGGCCCTTCTGGGCTCGCTGATGTTCGACAACGCCGTGTTCGAGCGCCTGTCGGACCGTCTGCGCGGCAGCCATTTCTACGAGCCCTTCCACCAGCGCCTGTTCGATGCGGTCGAGGACCACATCCGTCAGGGCCTGCTGGCCGAGCCGACCATTCTGATGGAGCGGTTCAAGCAGGATCCGGCGTTCCAGGAGTTCGGCGGCCTGCGTTACCTCGCCGATCTGGTGGACCGGGCGCCGCCCGCCGCCAACGCCCCCGACTACGCCCGCGTCGTCTATGACCTGGCCCTGCGCCGCGACCTGATCCGCATCGGCGGCGAGATCATCAAGGAGGCGCCCAACCCCGAGACGCCCGCCGACGAACAGATCGAACAGGCCGAGCAAACGCTCTATTCCCTGGCCGAGACAGGCAAGCCGTCGTCGGGCTTCGTCAGTTTCTCCCACGCCCTGTCCGGCGCGGTCGAGATGGCGGGCGAGGCCTATCAGCGCGAGGGCAAGCTGGCCGGTCTGGCCACCCGTCTGGACGATCTGGACCAGAAGCTGGGCGGCCTGCACCCGTCGGACCTTCTGATCCTCGCGGGCCGTCCCTCGATGGGTAAGACCGCGTTGGCCACCAACATCGCCTTCAACGTCGCGCGGAACTATCGCTGGGAGCCGACGCCGGACGGCGGGCGCAAGACGGTCGACGGCGGTGTCGTCGCCTTCTACTCGCTGGAAATGAGCGCCGAACAGCTGGCCATGCGTATCCTGGCCGATGCGTCAGGCGTGTCCTCGGACAAGCTGAGAAAGGGCGAGATCGACGCCTCGGACTTCGGCAAGATCCGCGACGCGGCCATCGAGATCGGCGAAAGCCCCCTCTACATCGACGCCACCGGCGGCCTGTCCATCTCCAAGCTGGCGGCGCGCGCGCGACGGCTGAAACGGATGGAGCACGGCCTGGACCTGATCGTGGTCGACTACCTTCAGCTCGTGACGACCGGCGAGAACAGCCAGAAGAACCGGGTGCAGGAAGTGTCGGAAATCACCGGCGGCCTGAAGGCCCTGGCCAAGGAACTGAACGTCCCCATCATCGCCCTGTCGCAGCTGTCGCGTCAGGTCGAGCAGCGCGAGGACAAGCGGCCGCAACTGTCCGACCTGCGGGAATCCGGCTCGATCGAACAGGACGCCGACTGCGTCATGTTCGTCTATCGCGAAAGCTACTACCTGGGCCGGGCCGAGCCGCGCGAAGGCACCGAAGAACACCTGAAGTGGCAGGAAGACATGGACCGCCTGCAGCACCAGGCCGAGGTGGTCATCGGCAAGCAGCGCCACGGCCCCATCGGCATCGTCAAGCTGGCGTTCGATTCCAACACCACCCGCTTCGGCAACCTGGCCCACGACGGCCGCTACGGCGGCGCCTATGCGGATATTCCGGAGTAGGCCGTCAAAGCGGTGGCGCCGCCCGAACAGCGGCCTATAACCGTCGCCATGACCTCCCCCGTCCTCGCTCCCGCCGTCCTCAACGTCGATCTGGACGCGCTCGCCCGCAACTATCGCACCCTGGGCGCCGTGACCGGCCGTCCGGTCAATCCGGTCGTGAAGGCCGACGGCTACGGCCTCGGCGCCGCCGCCGTGACCCAGCGCCTGATGGCCGAGGGCGCGCGCACCTTCTTCGTCGCCCGTGCGGCCGAGGGCGTGCGCCTGCGCGAGGCGATCGGGCCTGAGCCGGTCATCTATATTCTGGACGGCTGCCACGGCGACGGGGCCGCCATGCTCAAGGCCTCCAACCTGCGGCCCGTCATCAACCACCCGACCCAGCTTCAGACCTGGCAGGCGGCGGGCGGCGGGGCCTGCGGGCTTCAGATCGACACCGGCATGAACCGGCTGGGCTTCCGCGTCGAGGACGCGCCCGAACCGTTCGAGGGTCTCGAACTGGTGATGACCCACCTGGCCTGCGCCGACGAACCGTCCAACCCGCTGAACCGCGCCCAGCGCGACGCCTATGCGGCGGCGGTCCAACGCTATCCGGGCGTGACGCGCTCCTTCGCCAACTCGGGCGGCTGCTTCCTGGGGCCGGATTTCGCCTTCGACGTGGTGCGTCCAGGCATCTGCCTCTACGGCGGCGGGCCGGAAGGCCGCCCGCACGAGAAGATCGCTCCGGTCGCCAGCCTGATCGCCCAGGCGGTGCAGGTACGCGACGTGCCCGCAGGCGAAACCGTCGGCTATTCGCAAGGGTATAGGGCGGAGCGGCCGATGCGCGTGGCCACCGTTGGCGCGGGCTACGCCGACGGCGTGCTGCGCTCCTACAGCCCCAAGGGGCAGGTCTTCATCGCGGGCGAGATGCGGCCCATCATCGGCCGGGTGTCGATGGACGTGCTGGCGGTCGACGTGACCGGCCTCGACGTCAAGGCGGGCGATCCGGTGGAGATCTTCGGCGCCAATCGCCTGATCGACGACGCGGCCGCCGCAGCGGGCACCATCAGCTATGAACTGCTGACCTCGATCACGCCGCGCGTGCCGCGCGTCTATCAGGGCTGACAGCAAAGGGCTGAGGCGCAAGGCCCCAGCCCTTCTTCAGACTTAGCTCAGGGCGAACGCCGTGGCGCCCGCGCCGACGATGACGAAGCTGGCGATCACCGCGCCGACGATGGCGAAGACGATGACGTTCAGGATGATGGCCGCGACCACCACCACGATGGTGTAGCCCAGCGCCTTGTCGGCGGCGGTCTTCATCAGCGTCGGCAGGCCCAGATACATCAGGTAGAAGCCGTACAGGCCCAGCAGGCCCGCCAGCCAGGCCAGCATCGGCAGGACGTTCAGCACGCCCGCCACCCAGGCGGCGGTCATGGAATAGACGGCGACCTGCATCGCCTTCACCGGGTTCTTTGTCCCGCCGAAGGTCGGCGCCAGGGCGTCGATGATCAGGCCCAGAATATAGACGCTGATCAGGCTCAGCACATAGCTGAGCGCGCCCGCCAGCACCGGACCGAACAGGCCGCGATGGCCGAAGGCGATCTGGCCCACGATGGTCGCCACCGCCGGAATGGCCGCCAGGATGACGGCGTAGCTGGTGAACAGCCCCTTGATGCTGGCGCTTTCGGCGTCGATGACCGGCCATTCGAACTTGGGCCGTGTCAGGATGTATTTGACCCGCGAGACGAGCGAGGGATCGACGGCGGGGGGATTTTCCAGGGTCATTCGTTAGCCTTCTGGGCGGTTGAGTCGGATCACGGCCTTATCATGTCAGAATGACGGCTGTGTGGATGCCGACGCAACCCCGCACTCTCCCTATGACAGTTTCGGACGTAAGCCATTCCGACCCGCCTGTCCTGGCCCGTCTGATCTGCTAGGTCTGATCACATGGCGCGCGACTCTCTTCTCTTCGTCTGCAAATCCTGCGGGGCGGTTCATTCCAAATGGGCCGGGCAGTGCTCGGCCTGCGGCGAGTGGAACGCCCTGGTCGAGGAATCCAAGGCCGCCCCGCCGGGCGCGATGAAGCCCGCCTCGACCGCGCGCGGGCGCGGGGTCCAGTTCGAGTCTCTGCAGTCCGACACGCCTGAGCCGCCGCGCATCGTCACCGGCGTGACCGAGTTCGACCGCGTCTGCGGCGGCGGCGTGGTGCCGGGTTCGGCCATCCTGCTGGGCGGCGACCCCGGCGTCGGCAAGTCGACCCTGCTGCTGGAGGTCACGGCCAAGGCGGCGCGCAACGGCGCCAAGGTCGCCTATATCTCAGGCGAAGAGGCGATCGAGCAGATCCGCGCCCGCGCCAAACGCATGGGCGTGGCCGACGCCGACGTGTCACTGGCCTCCGCCACCGCCCTGCGCGACATCCTGACGACGCTGAAGCGCGATCCGTTCGACATCGTCATCATCGACTCCATCCAGACCCTGTGGAGCGACGCGCACGACGCCGGTCCCGGCTCCATCACCCAGGTGCGCGCCTGCGCTGCGGAACTGGTGCGGCTGGCCAAGAACGGCGGCCCCGCCATCGTCCTGGTCGGCCACGTCACCAAGGACGGCCAGATCGCCGGGCCGCGCGTGGTCGAGCACATGGTCGACGCCGTCCTCAGCTTCGAGGGCGAGCGCGGCTATCCCTTCCGCATCCTGCGCGCGGGCAAGAACCGTTTCGGGGCCACCGACGAGATCGGCGTGTTCGAAATGGGCGATTCCGGTCTGCGCGAAGTGCCCAACCCCTCGGCCTTGTTCCTGGGCGAAGGCAAGGACCGGGCGCCCGGCGCCGCCGTCTTCGCCGGGATTGAGGGATCGCGCCCCGTTCTGGTGGAAATTCAGGCGCTTGTCGCGCCTTCTGCATACGGCACGCCAAGACGAGCGGTCGTCGGCTGGGACTCCGGCCGTCTGGCCATGCTGCTGGCGGTGCTGGAGGCTCGCTGCGGTCTGGGGTTCGGCGACAAGGACGTCTATCTGAACGTCGCGGGCGGGATGCGGATCAACGAGCCCGCCGCCGACCTGGCCGCCGCCGCCGCCCTGATCTCCTCGGCGCTGGACATGCCCCTGCCCCAGGGCTGCGTCGTCTTCGGCGAGATCGGCCTGTCAGGCGAGGTCCGCGCCGTCGGCCGTGCCGAGGCCCGCCTGCGCGAGGCCAAGAAGCTGGGCTTCGAGCGCGCCCTCGCGCCGCCACAAGCCAATGGCAAGGTGAAGAAGGGCGATGTCGCCCTGACCGTCGTCACCCGCCTGACCGACGCGGTCGAGCGAATCTCCCAGAACCGCTATTAAGGCGCGTTCCCATCCCTTGAGGCCGCAGAGCGCGTGACCGGCTACGACGTCTTCGTGATCCTGGCCCTGCTGGCCTCGGGCGCCGCCGGATGGTTCCGGGGCGGCATGCGCGAGCTCACGGCCCTGTTCAGCTTCATGCTGGCGGCGCTGCTGGCGTTGATCAGCCTGCCGTGGACGGCGCCGATCGGGCGCGATCTGGTCGATCCCGACTGGGCCGGGTCCGTGCTGGCCGTCGGGCTGGTCTTCGTCATCCTCTACTTCGGCCTGCGTTTCCTCGGCTCGGCCATTTCGCAGGGCGCGCGCGGCCATGCCCTCGGCATGCTGGACCAGACGCTGGGTCTGCTGGTGGGCCTCGTCCGCGCCCTGGCCCTGATCGGCGCCGTCCACCTGATCATCATGGGCGCCATGCAGGACAACCCGCCGCGCTGGCTGTCCGAAGCCGCCACCGCCCCGGTCAGCGAGGGCGCCGCCCGCGCCATCCAGATCGTGCTGCCGACCCTGGGCAAGGGCGCCGACGCCCTGACCCCCGTCGTCGGTTCTTCCGTTCGCGAAGGGTTTTCCGACCAATGAGGCTTGCCCCGGACGCCTGGGCGGCTTACGTGCGCGGCGCCGCCCTTTGAGTTATCCTTCCCCGGTCATCGGAGCCTGACGATGCGCCACCATATCGCCGAACCCGTCGTTCACCGTGAGCATTGGCGTGAGCCGGAAGATGATCAGCTGCGCCTCGAATGCGGCGTCTGCGGCGTCTGGGGCGCGCCCGAGAACGAGGCGTCCTCCATCGTCGCGCTGGGCCTGCACGCCCTGCAGCATCGCGGCCAGGAAGCCTGCGGCATCGCCAGCGTCCACGACGACCGCTTCTACACCGAACGGCACCAGGGCCTTGTCGGCGACGCCTTCGGCAACGCCGAACTGACGAAACGCCTGCCAGGCCAAGCCTCCATCGGCCACACCCGCTACTCCACCGCCGGCGGCAGCTTCCTGCGCAACATCCAGCCGATGTTCGCCGATCTGGACCAGGGCGGCATCGCCATCGCCCACAATGGCAACCTGACGAATTTCAAATACCTGCACGCGCAACTTGTCTCGGAAGGCGCGATCTTCCAGTCCACTTCGGACTCCGAGGCCATCCTCCACCTGATCGCCCGCAGCCGTAAGGCCAAGATCGTCGACCGCTTCATCGACGCCCTGAGCCGGATCGAAGGCGGCTACGCCCTGGTGGCCCAGACCCGCTACAAGATGATCGGCGCGCGCGACCCGTTGGGCATCCGCCCGCTGGTGCTGGGCAAGGTCGGCGAAGCCTGGGTGCTGGCGTCCGAGACCTGCGCCCTGGACACCATCGGCGCCACCTTCGTGCGCGACGTCGAACACGGCGAGGTCGTGGTCATCGACGAGGAGGGCCTGACCTCGATCAAGCCCTTCGCCGCACGCGCCGCTCGCCCCTGCCTGTTCGAATACGTCTACTTCGCCCGTCCCGATTCCGTCGTGAACGGCCTGTCGGTCTATGACGTCCGCAAGGAGATGGGCCGTCGCTTGGCGCGCGAGCACGTGGTCGAGGCCGACATCGTGGTGCCGGTGCCCGACTCGGGCGTCCCCGCCGCCCTCGGCTACGCCCAGGAAAGCGGCCTGCCCTATGAAATGGGCATCATCCGCAGCCACTACCTGGGCCGCACCTTCATCCAGCCCAGCCAGGGCGCCCGTCAGAAGGGCGTGCGGATGAAGCACAGCCCCAACCGCGCCGCCCTGGAAGGCAAGCGCGTCGTGCTGATCGACGATTCCATCGTGCGCGGCACCACCTCGCTGAAGCTGGTCCGCGCCGTGCGCGCGGCGGGCGCCAAGGAGGTGCACCTGCGCTCGGCCAGCCCGCAGATCCTCTTCCCAGACTTCTACGGCATCGACATGCCCGAGCGGTCGCAGCTGATGGCCGCCACCCACAGCATGGAAGAGATGCGCGCGGTGCTGGAGGTCGATTCCCTCGGCTTCCTGTCCATCGACGGCCTGTACGACGCCCTGGGCGCCGGGCCGCGCAACGCCGCCAGCCCGCAGTACACCGACCACTACTTCACCGGCGACTATCCGACCCGTCTGCTGGATCGTGAGATCGAGGAAGGCGGCCGCGATCCGCGCGGGAAGCAACTTTCTCTGCTGGTGACCGCTTAAGGCTGGATGATCCAGCTCGGCTACTTCACGCTCGACACCCCTGACGTCGACAAGGCCCGCGCCTTCTACGCGGGCCTGTTCGGCTGGCGCTTCGATGAGGCTTCGTCCAGCCCGACCTACGCCCATGTGGCCGGGTCCGACCCCGCCTTCGGCCTCACCAAGGGCGAGCACAAGACCTTCCCCAATCTCTATTTCCGCGTGGACGACATCCACGCCGCCTGCGCCCGCGTGACCGAGCTGGGCGGCCGCGCGGCCGTGCCGGCCGAGAGCCCGTCCGGCCTGTCGGTCGTGGTCAGCGACGATCAGGGCGTCAGCTTCAGCCTGTGGCAGCCTGCGCCGGGCTACTGAGCCTTTCGCCGGGCGTCCGGCCGCGCTATCAGCGGCCCCATGTCCGAACACGCTTCCCTCCCTCTCGCCAACCGCGTCGCCCTGGTCGTCGGCGCCTCGCGCGGCATCGGCCGCGAATCTGCCCTGGCCCTGGCCAAGGCCGGCGCCCACGTCGTCGCCGCCGCGCGCACCCAGGGCGCCCTGGAGGAGCTGGACGACGAGATCTTCGCCGCCACCGGCCAGCACGCCAGCCTGGTCCCGTTCGACCTGGTGGACGGCGGCGCCATCGACCGCCTGGGCGGCGCCCTGTTCCAACGCTTCGGCAAGCTGGACATCTGGGTTCAGGCGGCGGCCACCATGGGCCCGTCGGGCCTGACCCCGGTCGCCCACGCCGAACCGCGCGAGTTCGCCAAGGTCGAGAAGATCAACTTCACCGGCGTCTATCGCCTGATCCGCTCGCTGGAGCCGCTGCTGCGCGCCTCGGACGCCGGGCGCGCCATCCACCTGACCAGCAGCGTCGCAAGCCAGCCGCGCGCCTTCTGGGGCATGTACGCCGCGACCAAGGCGGGCGCCGAGGCCCTGGTCAAATGCTGGGCCGACGAGATCGAGAGCACGCCGGTGCGCGCCAGCATCGTCGATCCGGGCCGGATGCGGACGCAGTTGCGCGCCCAGGCGTTCCCGGGCGAAGATCCCAGCGTTCTGCCGCATCCTTCGGAGATCGGTCCCCTGATCGTCGAACTGGCCCGCCCTGATCTCACTCCGCCTCTGACGGTCAGCTTCAAGGAATGGAAGCAAGGCCTGTCGGCGGACGCCCTGGTCTAGGGTCTTCATGCCGACAGGACCGGCGACGGACGTGCGAACCGCGACAAGCTCAACGCTGCGTCGTTCGTCCCTGCCGCTGGTCCGCGCCGCCCCGTTGGCCGACGTTGTGGCGCTGATCGCTTCAGTCGGCCTGATCCTCACCTATGTCGGCTTCTGGAGCGCGCCGCTGACCGACTATGGCGCGCGCTCGGCCGACTTCCTTCGCAACTTCTACTATCCGGCCTATCTGCTGGCTGTGGTGCTGGTCTGCATGAGGCCCGAGCGCGCTATCAGGGGCATGGTCCGATCGCCGCTGCTGATCGCCCTGCTGCTGCTGACGGCGGCCACCTACTTCTGGTCCATCATGCCCGATCTGACGGCGCGGCGGATTCCGGCCCTGCTGTTCACCACCCTGGCGGGCGTGGCCCTGGCTTCGCGGTGGAGCTGGCGCAGCCTGACCGAGATCATAGCGGGAACCCTCGGCGCCCTGGCCGTCCTCTCCTTCCTGCTGGGCGCGCTGCTGCCCGACTTCGGCCGGATGCAGGAGCTCTTCCCCGGCGCCTGGCGCGGCCTGTGGCTTGAGAAGAACGGCCTGGGCCATGTCATGGTGAAGACCACCATCTTCCTGCTGGCCGCGGGCGTCATGGCTCCCGAGCGGCGCAAGCTGTGGTTCGGCCTGGCGGTCGTCTCCGTGGCGCTGGTCATCCTGTCGACCTCGAAGACGGCCCTGCTGGTGCTGCTGCTGTCGCTCAGCGCCATGTGCTTCGTCGCCGTGGTGAAGTCCGGCCCCCTGCGCGCCGTCGTCGCCACCTGGCTGGCCGTCGTGGTCGTCATCGGCGGCGCCCTGCTGATCTCCGCCGAAACCGACGTCGTGCTGGGGCTGTTGGGCAAGGACGCCACCCTGACCGGCCGCACAGAAATCTGGTCCGGCATCATGCAGCAGATGTCCGAGCATCCCTGGCGCGGCTTCGGCTACGGCGCGGTATGGGACGACCCCGGCTTCACCGGCCCTAAAGCCTGGATCGGGCACCAGGCCCACTTCATCCCGGCCAACGCCCACAGCGGCTGGCTGGAGATCTACATCGCCCTGGGACTGGGCGGCGTCATCCTGTTCGCACTGTGGCTGGTGCAGATATGGGCGCAATCGCTGTGGGCGGCCTACACCAGCCCCGGCGGCTGGGTGGCCCTGCCGATGATGGCCTCCTTCACCTTCACCATGCTCAGCGAGAGCATCGCCATGAACTGGCATGAGCTGCGCTGGGTCGTCATGGTCGCCCTGGCCCTGAAGCTCGCGCTCGGCGACGAACCCGAACAGCCCAGTCGCCCACGCTGATCGCCGCGCAAGGCGGAGCGATCAGCGCAGACCTGAGCAATGGGCGAAAGACGTCCCGTTGGCCGGGACGACATCTTCAGCGCTTGGCTCCGCCCTTCTGGCCCGTACGGACGCGGCCCGAGCGGGACACCTGGCGTGCGCCGCCGCGCGCGCCCTTGCCGATGAAGGCGTTGGAGCCCGCCTTCTTGGACGCGCTGGCCTTCAATCCGCCCAGAGGCTTCACCTTGGGCTTGATGCCGGCCTTGGCCTTCTGCTCCAGCGCCTTGCCGGGCAGGTTGGACAGCTTCTCGGCCTTCTCGGCCTTGATCACCCGGCGCGGGGCGGTCTTGGCGTCGCCCTTGAAGCGTTCCGGGCCGGACTTGGCGCCGCCCTCGGCATAGGGGTTGGCCGAACCCGACTTGACGTTCAGCCGGATCGGCGTGCCGTGCAGGTCGAAGCTCTCTCGGATCGAGTTGATCAGATAGCGCTTGTAGTGTTCCGGCATGGACGCGGCGCGGCTGGCCATCAGCACGAACGTCGGAGGACGCGCCTTGGTCTGGGCCATGTATTTCGGTTTGATGCGCTTGCCGTCCACGGCGGGCGGCGGATGTCTCTGGGTCGCCAGGGACAGCCAGTCGTTCAGATCCTTGGTCTTCACCTTGACCGACCAGGTGTCATAGGCCTGAAGCACGGCGGGCATCAGACGCTCGACGCCGCGGCCGTTGAAGGACGACAGGGCCACGAAGGGCGAACCGCGCAGCTGCGGCAGCTTGTCGTCGGCCAGGCGCTTCAGCTCGGCCAGGCGCGACTGCGGCTCTTCTTCCAGATCCCACTTGGACGCGACATAGACCAGCGCCCGCCCTTCCCGCTCGACCAGATCGGCCAGTTGCAGGTCTTGGGTGTCGAAGGCGTCGTCCTTGTCCATCACCATGATCACCACCTCGGCGAAGGTGATGGCGCGAATGGTGTCGGCGACCGACAGCTTTTCCAGCTTCTCCTGGACGCGGGCCTTGCGACGCATCCCGGCGGTGTCGATCAGGCGGATGTTCTTGCCTTCCCAGACCCAGTCCACCGAGATGGAGTCGCGCGTGATGCCGGCTTCCGGGCCGGTCAGCAGGCGGTCGTCGCCGATCAGGCGGTTGATCAGGGTCGACTTGCCCGCGTTCGGACGGCCGATGACGGCGATGCGGATCGGCTTTTCCGGCTCGTCGACTTCCTCGATGAAGATGTCTTCCGACGCGGCCAGGATCGCCTGATACAGGTCGGCCATGCCCTCGCCGTGCTCGGCCGAGATCGGCACCGGTTCGCCGAAGCCCAGACCATGAGCTTCGCCCACGCCGCCGCCGCTCTCGCGGCTTTCGGACTTGTTGGCCAGCAGGACGACGGGCTTGTGCACCTTGCGCAGGCGATCGGCGAAGATGCGGTCCAGCGAGGTCACGCCTTCGCGCGCGTCCATCATGAACAGGATCAGGTCCGCGTCCTCGATCGCCGCCTCGGTCTGCTCGCGCATCCGGGCTTCCAGGCTTTCGTCGGTGACGTCCTCATACCCCGCCGTGTCGATCAGGGTCAGATCCATGTCGCCGATCACGCCGTCGGCGTAGCGGCGGTCGCGGGTCACGCCGGGGCGATCATCGACCAGCGCAAGGCGCTTGCCGACGAGGCGATTGAACAGTGTCGACTTGCCCACGTTGGGGCGGCCGACGATGGCGACCTTCAGAGCCATGTCGGCCTTCTAGCTTAAATCGGTGAAAAGGTCAGCGGATGCTGACCAGTTGGCCCTTGTCGGTCAGGACATAGAGGGCGCCGTTGTAGGCGGCCGGGGCGATATAGGCGGCCGAACCCAGCTTCAGGCTGCCGGTCTGCGCGCCCGTCTTCGGATCGAAGGCCACGGCCTCGCCGTCCGAGTTGACCAGCACCAGGCGGTTCGACGCCAGGATCGGGCCGGACCAGACCGGACGCACGGTGCGCTTGCCGAAGCCCAGGAAGCCGCCTTCCTTGCGGACGCGGCCCTCGTTCAGGTCGCGGGTCCAGTAAACCTGGCCCGTCTCGCGGTTGACCACGGTCAGCTCGCCTGCCTGGGACACGACATAGACCACGTCGCCGACCGGCAGGGGCTGGTTCACCCCGACGATGGGCAGGGACCATTTCGGCTGGCCGCTGCGCAGGTCCATCACCTGCATCACGCCCGACTGGCTGATGGCGTAGACCTGACCGCGGCTGACGACCGGACGACCGGCGATGTCGCGCAGTTCCGACAGGGCGCTGGTGCGGCTGGTGCGCGACAGCACCTGCTCCCACACCGGCTGGCCGTTGGTCGCCTGCAGAGCCACGATCTGACCCGAGGAGAAGGGCGCCACCACCGTGCCGCCGCTGACCGCCGGGCTGGAAGCGCGCATGATGCGGGCCGGCTCGGTGATGCCGCGATAGGACCAGTCCTGCTGGCCGTTGGCCACGTTGAAGGCCATCAACTGGTTGTCGATGTCGACGACATAGACGCGCTGGCCCGCCACCGTCGGCGCGCCGTGGATCGGCAGGTCGACTGCGGTGCGCCACAGCTCGGCGCCCGTATTGGCGTCAAACGCCGTCATGACGCGATAGCCCGACGAGACGAAGACCTTGCCGCCGCTGACGGCCACGCCGCCGCCGAAGCCGCCGCCGCCCGATCCGCCCCCCAGGCCGATGCCCATGAAGCGGCGGCCGCGATCAGCCTCCTCGACCTTGACGCTGGCCTTCCACAAGACGGCGCCGGTTCCGGCGTCCACGGCGGTCACGCCCGCTTCGCCGTCCAGCACGAAGATCTTGCCGTCCTCGGCCACCACCGGGGACATGACCTGGCGATCGTTCGCCGAGCCTGCGCCGATGTCGCGCCGCCAGGCGACGGTGAACTCAGGCGCGGCGATCACATGCTCGACGGCATTCTCGGCGTTGCCGCCGGGCTGGCTCCAGGCGGTCGCCGCCTGCGGGCCCGGCAGGAAGAAGTCACGACCCGACAGGGCCGCCGAGGGGGCCAGCTGCTGCTCGAACTCCAGGATGGAGACACGCTGTCCCTCGGTCGCCGTCGCAACCGGCTCCTTGTCTCCGCCCAGACCGAACGGCAGGGCGTTGCGGACCGTGCCGCATGACGCGACGGTCAGGGCCAGACCGCTCAACAGGGCGACTTTAAGGGTTTTGGTCATGGTTGGCGTCCCGAGGGAGTCAAATCAGGGGGCAGGCGTCGCGGCGGGCGCTTGAGCCGGGGCCGCAGCCTCGGCCGGAGCGGCGGGAGCCGCCTGGCCCGGAGCGGGCGTCGGCAGCGCAGCGGCGGCCTTGACGATGGCGGCCAGGTTGGCGGCCGTGCCGGTGTCGACGGCCTGAACGGCGGCCTGGGCGCGCTGGCGCACCGGGTCCGGCACATCCTGGCCGAGTTGCAGCTGCACGAAGGTCTGACGCGCCTCGGCGGTCTTGCCGTGCTGCAGCTGGGCCATGGCCAGGGCTTCCTGGGCGAAGGCTTGCATCGGGCGCTTGTCGCCGGTCAGCGGCTCCAGACGCTTCTGCACGTCTTCCAGCGAGGCCGTGTCCATGACCAGGAAGACCGCCTTCAGGGCGGCGATGTCGGACAGAATCGGATCCTTGGCGGCCTTGGCGGCTTCATCCAGCAGAGCCACGGCCTCAGTCGTCTTGTTCTCGGCCTGAGCCAGACCCGCCTGCTGCATCAGGGCCAGGGCCTTGTAGCCGCCGCCCGCCTTGGCCGACTCGGCGAAGGCGGTCTTGGCTTCGGCGGGCTTGCCCGCCTGCAGCGCCTGAACGCCCTGCTCATAGGCGGCCGAGGCCTTGTCGGCCTGCGAGCTCACATAGGATTGCCAGCCCCACCAGGCCAGCGCGGCGACCAGGGCGACCGCCAGCAGGCCGCCCAGAATCGGCAGCCAGGTGCGAGCCAGACGCTTATAGCGTTCGGAGCGAAGCTCCTCCTCGACCTGTTCGAAGACATCAACCACGAAACGTCGCCCCAAAAATGCAGCCAAGGCCGATCATAAAAACGCCGCGACCCTAGAGGTTCGGCGTCACGGCCGCAACGCAGGCGTTGGGCGCGAAACGGCTTTTTCCAGCCCTAAGCCGGGACTGGGGCGGGAAAACGGCGCTCAGATCTGTTGCGACAGCTTCACCACGCCCGCCGCCAGCAAGGCGACCAGCACCCCGGCCGTGGCCCAGAACATCTGCATCCCGCCCATGGAGCCAATGGAGCCGAGGGCCGCATCGCCCAGCCCGCTCCGCTCCAGCAGCGACTGAAGCGCCAGCCCGCCCTGAATCCCGGCCTGGGAGCTGGCCGAATCGATCACGCCGCCCGCCTGGGCGGAGAATCCATCCGGTCCCACATGGAAGTTGACGCCCAGCAGTTCGTGCATCGCGATCAGGCCCCCGATCACCCCCGCCGCCGACAGGGCCACGGACCGCACGCGCGAGGCCTTGTTCAGCCGCGCGGCCACATCCGCTTCAAAGAAGACCGAATCGGGAAAGTGCGGCGTCTGCGCGAACAGGCGCTCGATCGTCGGGTCGAATTCATCAGCCGACATGGGATGCGCTCCCGATTGCAACCGGCCCCGGCTGGAGCCGGGCCCGAAGTTTATCCAGACCACGCTTGACATGAGATTTCACCGTTCCAAGCGGCAAATTCATGGCCGCGGCGATTTCCGGGTGCGACAGCCCCGCGCCGTGACACAGGGAGACGCACAGGCGTTCGACCTCGCTGAGCCCCTTCAAGGCCTCGTCCAGGTCCACGCGGCCGATGCTGTCGACGGCGGGCGCGACGTTTTCCGTTTCGCTTTCCGCCACATAGCGCGCCTCCTTCGAGATGCGCTTCAGATACATGCGGGCGGCGATACGCTTGATCCAGGCGGCGAAGGTGCCTTCGCCCCGGAACTCGGCGCATTTCTCGAACGCCAGCAGAAAGGCGTCTTGAGCCACGTCGTCGGCCAGCGCAGGCTGGGCGCCCATACGGCGCAGCAGCCCCCGCACCGCCGAGCCGTGCCGACGGACCAACTCGCCGAACTCGCGGCGGCCGCCGCCGGCCGCAAGCCCGGCCAGCTCGACGTCATGCAGATCACGTAAGGCTTGGGCCATGACGGCTTCCCTGCTCCGGCCCGCCTCAGCCTTTGTTCTTGTTGAAGAAGCTCAGGATGATGAAGGCCAGACCGATCATGCCCGGAATCGCGGCGATGCCGACGATGGGATAGTAGGCGTCCATCTCGGCGAAGCTGACCGCATACCCGAAGATGCCGATGCCGAAGGCCACCGCCAGCAGAATGACGCCGGTGCGCAGGTCGCGCGCAGCCGTCGCCGGCGGCTTCACATTCTCCTTGCTGATGGTCTCGATGACCTCGGGCGGCAGAGGCTGGCCCTTTTCGATGGCCGTCCGCAGCGTAGCCTGCATCTCGCGCCGCTCGCGGCTCTTCAGCCAGGCAGGGATGACCACGATCGCCACCACCATCAGGAATGGCGCCAGCGGGATAAGGATTTCAAAGCCGTCCATGGGTTGTCGCCCCTTCGTGAAACTCTGTTCGGCCGAGCCTGATGCGGCGGCCTTCTGATCACAAGAGGCGGCGATGATCGCCTATGGATGCAGTTGCGCGCATGAACTCTTCGTAATGCGTCACCACAGCGTGACTCGACACGCCCGAAACGGCGTTCAACGCTGTAGCCGATCCCTTCGGAGCGGCGCATGACCATCACCTATCGCATCGTCCAGCACGACGGCGGCTGGGCCTACCAACTGGGCGACAGCTATTCCGAGACCTTCCCCAGCCACGCAGCGGCGCTGGCGGCGGCCACGGCCGCGGCGCGCGAACAGCGCGTGCCGGACCGCACGTTCTGGATCGAATATGAAGACGCCTCGGGCCAGTGGGTCACCGAGCGCGCCGACGGCCACGACCGCCCGACGACCGCCGTCGAGGACTGAACCTCAGCCCTTCAGGGCGGCGGCGTAGACGTCCGGCTTGAAGCCCAACAGGGTGCGCCCGTCGCCCAGGTCCAGCACCGGCCGCTTGATCATAGACGGCTGGGCCAGCATCAGGTCCACCGCCTTGGCGGCGTCGATGTCGGCCTTGTCGGCGTCCGACAGCTTGCGGAAGGTCGTGCCCGCCCGGTTCAGCACCTTCTCCCAGCCATGCTCGGCGACCCAGCGCTCCACCTCGGCGCGGTTCGCCCCAGCCGCCTTGTAGTCATGGAAGTCATAGGCCACGCCGTTCTGATCCAGCCAGACGCGCGCCTTCTTCATCGTGTCGCAGGCCTTGATGCCATACAGGGTGCGGGTCATGGGCGAACTCCAAGCGTGACGGACAACCGGGGTCTGACATCGAAGCGCGGAGGGGTCAATTTACCTGTCGCATGAAGAAATCTTCACTCGACGAACCAACCTTCACTTGAAAGAGTCGCGTTATCAAACGGAGGCGAACATGAAGCGTGCAGCAGCCTTAACGACCCTGGCGCTCATATCAGCCTGCTCCGAGCCCCGTCATGAAGTCAGTGCAAAGGTGACGACGCCTGTTGAGACGGGCAAGATCGCAGGCGTCCAACAATCTGTTGAAGCCCGCGCCGAAGTCCCCGCAGAGGCGGCAGAGGCCGTTGAAGCCCATAGTCGAGCGCAGGAGGCTGAAGCTCGGAAAACCAAGAGCCCCTAAAGCACCCCCAACACCGCCTCGACCGGCCGACCGATCGCCGCGCCCTTGGGCGTCTCGACGATGGGGCGCTCGACCAGGACCGGGCTCTCAATCATCGCGGCCAGGACCGCCGCGTCATCCGCATCGGCGGCCAGCAACTCGGCGGCCTTAACCTCCTTCTTGCGCAGCAGGCCCTTCAGCCCGCCGCCCGTCTCGCGCGCCAGACGGTTCAGGGTCTCGGCGTCCCAGCCGGTCTTCAGATACTCGACCACCGTCGGCTCGGTCCCGCGCTCGCGCAGCAGCTCCAGCGCCTTGCGCGAGGTCGAGCATTTCGGGTTGTGGTAAAGGGTGACGGTCATGGTCAGGCTCCTGTCTGCGCCCTCACCTAGGCCTTGAGGCCGTCTTGCGCCAGCTTCCCCGCCCCGCGCAGGCCGCCGATGTGCAGCAACAGGCACAGCACCATGCCGGCTCCCGCCACGCCGACGCTCCAGCCCGGCAGCCCCGGCGCGGCCGGCGACGCCCCGACCATCAGGCTGACCGACATCGCGCTCAGTTCATAAAGCGCCCAGGCCAGGCCGAAGACCGGCAGGATGCGGTTGGGACGGCGCCACTGCACCAGGCCCAGAACGGCGGCCACGGCCGAGAAGACCACCGCGAAACCCGTTGTCGCCCCGCGGAACTCCGCCTGTTCGGGCGCGCTCAGGAACCAGACCAGCCCGGCCTGCATCAGGCCCACGCCCGCCCAGATCCAGAAGGCCCAGGCGCTGCCGCGCGCCAGCGCCCTCGCCGTCTCGGTCGAATCGACCGGGGCGAACGGTTGGGGCGGTGCGATCCGTCGGTTCATGCGCGACTCCCTGACTGAGGCGGCGAAACTATCCCGCTCCGCGCCGAAATCCCAAGTGCGTGAAAGAGATATCGCCCCACCTTCACCTTTGGCGCCCGCCCGTCTAGGGTCGCCGCCATGCGGATCGAACCTCAAGATCAGGCCGTGCTCGATCACGTCGCGGCCCAAGGCGACGCCATTGTCCAGCGCGCCGTCGACTGGTCCAACATCAACTCAGGCAGCCGCCACGCCGAAGGGCTGGCGCGGATTCTCGACGTTCTGGACGCCACGGCGCGCGCCGCCTTCGCGCAGGCCACGGTCGAGCGCGTGCCGACGCAAGGCTCCACCACCGTCGCCGACAGCGGCGCGGTCATCGCCGAGAGCTACGCCGACTGCCTGAAGATCGTCGTCCGGCCCGAAGCCCCGCTTCAGGTCGTGTTGACCGGCCACTACGACACCGTCTTCCCCGCCGACAGCGCCTTCCAGACCGTCGTCACGCGCGACGACGGCGCCCTGAACGGCCCCGGCATCGCCGACATGAAGGGCGGCATCAGCGTCATGCTGGCCGCGCTGGAGGCCTTCGAGACCCATCCCGACAAGGCCCGCGTCGGCTGGACCGTGCTTCTGTCCCCCGACGAAGAGATCGGCTCGCCCGCCTCGGCGCCCCTGCTGGCGGAACTGGGCGCGCGCGGCCACGTCGGCCTGACCTATGAACCCGCCCTGTCCGATGGGACGCTCGCGGGCGAACGCAAGGGCAGCGGCAACTTCCACCTGATCGTCACCGGCAAGGCCGCCCACGCGGGCCGCGCCTTCCATGAGGGCGCCAACGCCGTCGCGGGCGCCGCCATCATCGCCGCCCGCCTGCACGGCCTGAACGGCCAGCGCGAGGGCGTCACCGTCAATGTGGCCAAGATCGCGGGCGGCGGCCCCCTGAACGTCGTGGCCGACAACGCCGTGGTCCGCTTCAACGTCCGCGTGCCGGACGCCCAGAGCGCGACCTGGATCGACGAAACGGTGCGCGCCCTCGCCGCCGAGCCGCCCTTCCCCGGCCTGACGCTGGACCTGCACGGCGGCATGACCCGCGCGCCCAAGCCGATGGACGCCAGCCAGACCGCCCTGTTCCACGCCGTGCGCGACGCCGGCGACCTGCTGGGCCAGACCATCGCCTGGAAGCCGTCCGGCGGCGTCTGCGAGGGCAACAACCTGCACGCCGCGGGCCTGCCCAACGTCGACACTCTGGGCGTCGTCGGCGGCGAGATTCACTCGGACCAGGAGTTCGCCTGGCCCGCCAGCTTCGTCGAACGGGCGCAATTGTCCGCCCTTATCCTGTGCAAGATCGCCTCGGGCGAGATCGACGCCCTCAAACTGAAACAGCTCCGACTGGAGACGATGTAACCGCATGCTCGTTGTTCGCCCCGCCGGCCCCGCCGATCTTCATCACCTGCTCGAACTGGCCATCCTGTCCGGCCCCGGCTTCACCAGCCTGCCCGAGGACGCCGATGTCCTCAGCGAACGCCTGGAACTGAGCCAGGCCAGCTTCGAAGGCCGCATTCCGTCGCAGGAAGCCTGGTACACCCTGATGCTGGAAGACGGCGACACGGGCGACATCGACGGCGTCGGCTCGGTCAAGGCGACGGTAGGGTTGAAGCGCCCCTTCTTCAGCTTCCGCGTGGTCAACAACACGGTCCAGTCGCCTTCGCTGGGCATCAAGCTGAACCATCAGACCCTCGTCCTGGTCAACGAATGCACAGGCTGGACCGAGGTCGGCTCCCTGTTCCTCAAGGCCGATCGTCGCAAGGGCGGCGCCGGGCGCCTGCTCAGCCAGTCGCGCTACATGCTGATCGGGGCCCAGCCGGACCTGTTCGCGGACAACGTGCTGGCCGAACTGCGCGGCGTCTTCACGCCCGACGGCTACTGCCCCTTCTGGGACCATGTGGCGCACAAATTCTTCCCGATGGACTTCGACGACGCTGACCGCATGAGCGGCTCGACCGACAAGCAGTTCATCCTCGACCTGGCCCCTCGCCACCCCATCTACATCGACCTGCTGCCCGAACCCGCGCGCGCCGTGATCGGCAAGGTCCACCCCCAGGGCGTGCCCGCCATGGCCCTGCTGGAAAGCGAAGGCTTCCGTCCCAACGGCCTGGTCGACATCTTCGACGCCGGTCCGACCGTGGCCTGCGGTCGTGACAACATCCGCACCGTCCGCGACGCCCGCGTCCTGAGCGCCCGCATCGAGAAGGAGGTCGAGGTCGAACTGCCCAGCCTCGTCTCGACCGACAGCGTCTCGGCCTTCCGCGCCGTGCGCGCCCGCGTCCTGGTGGACGGCGAAACCGTTCACATGACCCCCGACGTCGCCGCCGCCCTGAAGATCAAGGACGGCGCCACGGTGCGGGTGAAGTCGTGATACCCGCGCTCAAGCAGCCGAAGGCGGTAGCGCACAAAAACGCCCTTCTCTCCTTGTGGGAGAAGGCAGCTTGCGAAGCAGGTCGGATGAGGGGTGTCGCCGCGACGTCCGCCTCTTATCTTAACTACAGCACCGCCCCGTCAGACGTCGCCGCAACCCCTCATCCGGTCGCTGCCGCGACCACCTTCTCCCGCAAGGGGAGAAGGGGAGAACTCAAATGACCCGTTTCACCTCCACCAACCCCGCCACCGGCGAAACCGTCTGGGAAGGCGAAGCCGCCACGACCGAACAGGTCGGCGCCGCCGTCGAGGCCGCCCGCGCCGCCTTCCCCGACTGGGCCGACCGTCCGCGCCAGGACCGCATCGACGCGGTGAAGCGCTATCAGGCCATCCTGAAAGACCGCGCCCCCGAAATGGCCGAAGCCATCAGTCGCGAGACCGGCAAGGCCCTGTGGGAGACCAAGACCGAACTGGCCTCGATGGCGGGCAAGGTCGATATCTCGATCCGCGCCTATGACGAGCGCACCGGCGAGCGCAGCAACGACACCGCCTTCGGTCGCGCGACCCTGCGTCACCGCCCGCACGGCGTCTCGGCGGTGCTCGGCCCGTTCAACTTCCCCGGCCACCTGCCCAACGGCCACATCGTCCCGGCCCTGCTGGCGGGCGACACCGTCGTGTTCAAGCCGTCCGAGGAAACGCCCCTAACCGGCCAGCTGATGGCCGAGTGCCTGGACGCCGCCGACCTGCCCAAGGGCGTGTTCAACATGGTGCAGGGCGGGCGCGAAACCGGCGCGGCCCTGCTGGACCAGCCCATCGACGCCCTGATGTTCACCGGCTCGGGCGCGGCGGGCGCTCACTTCCGTCGCAAGTTCGCCGACGATCCCCACGTCATCCTGGCGCTGGAGCTGGGCGGCAATAACCCGCTGGTCGTCTGGGACGCCGCCGACGCTGAGGCTGTCGCGGGCATCGTGGTCCAGTCCGCCTTCGTCACCACTGGTCAGCGCTGCTCGTGCGCGCGCCGCCTGATCGTGCCGGAAGGCGCGCAGGGCGACGCCATCGTCGAGGCCGTGGCCGCCATGTCGGACCGCCTGAACTTCGCCCCGTGGGACAGCGACCCCGAACCCTACGCCGGGCCGCTGATCTCCGAGAAGGCCGCCGGCAACGCGCTGGCCGCCCTGCAACAGCGCATCGACGCGGGCGCGCGCGTGATCCGCGCCTCCGGCCCCGTCGACAACCTGCCGGGCGCCTTCGTCAAGCCTGCGATCATCGACGTCACCGGCGTCGCGGTCGAGGACGAAGAGATGTTCGCTCCCTTCCTCCAGGTCATCCGCGTCCCGACCTTCGACGCCGCCATCGCCGCCGCCAACGCCACGAAATACGGCCTGTCCGCTGGTCTGGTCAGCGACGATGCGAAGCACTGGGACCGCTTCATCAACCGCATCCGCGCGGGCGTGGTGAACTTCAACCGCCCGACCACGGGCGCGGCGGGCGACATGCCCTTCGGCGGCCTGGGCGCCAGCGGCAACCACCGCCCCAGCGCCTACTACGCCGCCGACTACTGCGCCTATCCGGTCGCCAGCTTCGAGGCGGGATCGGTCAAGAACATCGAAAACGAGATCAAGGGCTTGCGCGCATGACTTCTGCTGTCGAGGCCAATGCCGACGGCCTGATCGGGCCGACCCACTCCTACGCCGGACTGTCGCCGGGCAATCTGGCGTCCAGCCTGAACAAGGGCGAGGCGTCGAACCCGCGCGCGGCGGTACTGCAGGGCCTCGACAAGATGAAGACCCTGGCCGACCTGGGCCTGCCCCAGTTCGTCCTGCCTCCGCATGAGCGGCCGAACATCCCCTTCCTGCGCGACCTCGGCTTCTCGGGCTCCGACGCCCAGGTGCTGGAGCGCGCATGGAAGGATGCGCCCTCCTTCGCCGCCGCCGCCTGTTCGGCCTCGCCCATGTGGGCCGCCAACGCCGCCACGGTGACGCCCAGCGCCGACAGCCGCGACGGCCGCGTCCACTTCACCCCCGCTAATTTGATCACCAATCTGCACCGCAGCCTTGAGCACGATCAGACCAAGCGCGCGCTGGACGCCCTCTTCCCCGACGCCAGCCGTTTCGCCGTTCACGACGCCCTGCCCTCGGTCGCCCACCTGGCGGACGAAGGGGCGGCCAACCACGTCCGCCTGTGCCGCGATCACGGCGAGGCGGGCGTCAATCTGATGGTCTGGGGCCGCGAGGCCTGGGAGCATTGGGACGGTCCCTATCCCGCCCGTCAGAGGCGCGAGGCGTCCGAGGCGATCATGCGCCGCCACGAAGCGTCCGGCGCCGTCCTGGCGCGTCAGGGCAAGGCCGCCATCGCCGGCGGCACCTTCCACAACGACGTGGTCTGCGTCGGGGCCCTGGACACCCTCTTCTTCCATGAGCTGGCCTTCGAGGACACGGACGCGACCAAGGCCGCCATCCGCGCCGCCGCCGACGGGTTCGAGCCGCAGTTCGTCGAGGTCTCGGCCGCCGACCTGCCGCTGGCCGACGCCATCAGCTCCTATCTGTTCAACTCCATGCTGATCCGGGTTCCGGGGCAGGACCGCCTGACCCTGATCTGCCCGACCGAGACGCGCGACAACCCGCGCAGCCATGCGGTCGCGCAAGGGCTCGCCGCCTCCAACGGCCCGATCGGCCATGTCGAATACGTCGACGTGCGCCAGTCGATGCGCAACGGCGGCGGCCCGGCCTGCCTCCGTCTCAGGGTCGTCCTGACCGAGGCCGAGCTGGCGGCGACCAATCCGGCCATGCGCCTGACCGACGCGCTGCACGCCCGCCTGTCGGACTGGGGCCGCCGCTGGTATCGCGACAGCCTGACGGCGCACGACCTGGCCGACCCCGCCCTACTGGACGAGACGCGTGGCGCGCTTGACGAGCTGACGCAGATCCTGAACCTCGGCGGCGGCTTTTATCCGTTCCAGCGGACCTGATTTCTCATGATCGCGCTCCTCACCCTGTTTCTGCTACAAGATCCCGTCACCGACCTCGGTTTCCTGGAAGTGAAAGGACGCCGCCTGGACACCCGCCTGACTGTAGAGGTCAATGAAGATGCTCCATCGCAGGCAATCGTAGTCAGTTCGCCGGTCGGGATTCGGTGCGGTGCCCAACGCTTTGAGTTCGATCGTTACGAAGCTCCTCGACTATGCTGGATTCGAGCTATGTCAGGGACATCGGTCCAGTTGACCGCTCGCGTACCTGAAAGCTGGGGCGAAGTCTGGCGCGTCGAATGGTCAGGCTGTGAAGCCTCTGATGAAAGATCGTGCGCCGCGCTGATTAGTCAGAACGACCTTAAAATCACCGCGCGCTTCGTTCATATCGGCGCTTGAGCTTCCACACCTCTTTAGTAGCGAAGGGACCATCGGCCGCAGCCCTCGTCACGCTGCGGTCAAGCCGCCGTCATCGGACCGTAATGCACCGCTCGTAAGCACGGGGCATGATCGCTTCACGCCGCGCCTTCATGGCCTCCGCCGCCGCCCTCGCCCTGTCGGGCTACGCCAAACGCGCCCACGCCGTCGCCGCCGAACCGGGCGGCTTCGTCGACGACCCCTCGCGCAACGAGGTGTTCGGCTACGGCCCGATGAAGGCCGATCCCTATGGCCTGCTGGACCTGCCCGAGGGCTTCTCCTACCGCGTGGCGTCCCAGGCGGGCGAGACCATGGCCGACGGCCTGCTGACCCCCGACAAGTTCGACGGCATGGGCTGTTTCGGGCTGGATGAGGACCGGGTGATCCTGGTCCGCAACCACGAGGTCAATCCGCTGGAGTTCAACGCCAGCGCCTGGGGCGCCAATCACCGACTGGTCGGCGACCTGGACCGCGCCCGCGTCTACGGCGTCTATCCCGATGAGAACGGCGCGGTCGCTCCGCTGGGCGGCGGCACCACCACCGTCGTCTACAACCTCAGGACCGGCCGCGCCGAGCGCCAGCACCTCAGCCTGGGCGGCACGGCGGTCAACTGCGCCGGGGGCGTCACCCCCTGGGGCTCGTGGCTGAGCTGCGAAGAGATCGTCGCCGGGACCAAGGACGGCCTGCCTCAGGACCACGGCTGGGTGTTCGAGGTTCCGTCGCGCGCCACCGGCCTGGTCGATCCGACCCCGATCCGCGCCATGGGCCGCTTCAAGCACGAGGCCGCCTGCATCGATCCGCGCACCGGCGTCGTCTACATGACCGAGGACACGGCCGAGAGCCTCTTCTACCGCTACCTGCCGACCGACCCGCGCCGTCTGCAGACGGGCGGCCGCCTTCAGGCCCTGGCCCTGGTCGATCAGGCGCGCGGCGACACCCGCAACTGGAACGACGTCCTGTGGCGCCAGGGCCAGCGCCTGGCCGTGCGCTGGGTCGACCTGGATCATGTCGAAAGCCCCGACGGCGACCTATCCCTGCGCGGCCACGCCTCGGGCGCGGCCCTGTTCGCGCGCGGCGAAGGCGTCCACTGGGCGGGCGACCACCTCTATTTCACCTGCACCTCGGGCGGCGTCGGCCGTCACGGCCAGATCATGCGCTACGTCCCCAGCCCGCGCGAGGGCCAGTCGGACGAGGCCGCCCAACCGGGCGTGCTGGAGCTGTTCGTCGAGGCGGGCGACCGCGCCGTGCTGGACTATGTCGACAACATCGCCATCGCCCCCAACGGCCACGTCATCGGCTGCGAGGACAAACAGGTCGGCACCCAGCATGTAAAGGGCGTCACTCCCGATGGGCGCGTCTACGCCATCGCCCGCAACGCCATGCGCCACGACGCCGATGAATCGAACACCGAATTCGCTGGCGTCTGCTGGGCCCCGAACGGCCGGACCATGTTCGTGAACCTGTATTCCCCTGGCATGACGCTGGCCGTCACCGGCCCGTGGGAGCGGTTCAGGGTCTGAGGCCCTTCCCCCATACCGTCCCCCTCGGGCCTGTCCCGAGGGGGACGGACAGAGGAATGTCAGCGCATCCTCACCGTCCAAACGCAGACAATTTCCGGCGTCGGCTCGCGTAGACCCGCGCTTTCACACTGTCGCCTGCGCCCATGCGATGATCCCTCCCCCGCGCCGCCGCAGAGGAGAGATTCAGACGTTTCAGACGAATTGGACTCTGTTTTTTCTTCCTCCCCTTCAGGGGGAGGGAGAAGATGCGCCGCCTATGCCGCGAACCGCCCGCCTTTGGCGGCGTAGGCCTGGGTGCCGTGCGTGAACACCTTGTCGGTCGGCAGCACGGCCTCGATCGGCAGAGCCTCGGCGCCTTGCAGACGGTCGTAGATCGGGCCGAAGTCCTGAAGCGTCTCTCGCTTCAGCTGTTCGATGCTGTCGATGACGAAATAGACCTGCTGGAAGTCGTCGATCCGATAGAGGGTCTTCATCACCCGCTCCAGGTCGAAGCCCAGACGGTTCGGCGAGGGGTCTTCCAGGCTGAAGACGCTCTCGGTCGCCGACGACACGATGCCCGCGCCATAGATGCGAAGCTCGCCCGCTTCCTGCATCAGGCCGAACTCGACCGTGTACCAGTAGAGGCGCGCCAGGTTCGGCAGCATGCCCAGCGACGCCGCCCGCTGCCCGCCCTTGCCGTAGGCCTCCATATAGGCGGCGAAGTCGGGGTCGGTCAGCATCGGCACATGGCCGAACACATCGTGGAAGATGTCCGGCTCCTGCAGGTAGTCCAGTTGGTCCGGCTTGCGGATGAACTGGCCCGAGACGAAGCGGCGGTTGGCCAGATGGTCGAAGAAGACCTCGTCCGGCACCAGCCCCGGCACGCAGACCACGGTCCAGCCGGTCAGGGCCTGAAGCTTGGGGTTGATGACCTCGAAGTCGGGAATGCCGCCTGCGTTCAGGTCCAGCGCGTCCAGGCCGCGCAGGAAGGCCTCGCTGGCGCGACCCGGCAGGATCTTCATCTGCCGCTCGTACAGGGTGTTCCAGGTCTGATGCTCGACCTCGGTATAGGCCGACCAGTTCTGAGGGATGGTCCAGTCGGCGGCGGCGCCTTCCGGCGGCTGCTCGAAAACGTGCTCGAAGTCGGACATGGGGACGCTCCTCACGGCTCTGATGGCCTTTCGGGGCAGATTAGCGCGCGTTTCCGTCCACGTCACGCACGGCTGTTGCAGCGCTTTCGTGGCGCGGCGCAGCGCAAAAGAAAACGGGCCGGAGGTTTCCCTCCGACCCGCTTCGCTTTGAAAGCTGTCTCTGGAGATCCAGAGGCCAGTTCCGAAATCTTACTTGATTTCGACCTTGGCGCCGGCTTCTTCCAGCTTCTTCTTCAGCTCTTCAGCGGTCTGCTTCGAGACGTTCTCGACGACCGGCTGCGGAGCGCCTTCGACCAGGTCCTTGGCTTCCTTCAGACCCAGGTCGGTGCGGACGCCGCGGACTTCCTTGATGACGTTGATCTTCTTGTCGCCGCCGTCAACCAGGACAACGGTGAACTCGGTTTGCTCTTCGCCAGCCGGAGCGGCTTCAGCAGCGCCGGCGACGGCGGCGACGGCGACCGGAGCGGCGGCCGAAACGCCCCACTTCTCTTCCAGCAGCTTCGACAGTTCAGCGGCTTCCAGGACGGTCAGAGCCGACAGTTCTTCAACGATTTTGGCGAGATCAGCCATTTTAGTCTTCCTTCGGTAGGATGAGGTTCAGAGAGATATGCAGAGATGACGGGGCTTAGGCGGCGTCTTTGGTCGCGTACGCGTTGAAGACGCGCGCCAGTTGGCCGGCCGGCGCCTGCAGGACGCCGGCAACCTTGGTCGCCGGGGCTTGCAGCAGGCCGATGAGCTTGCCGCGCAGTTGGTCCAGCGACGGCAGCTTGGACAGGGCCTCGACGCCCTTGGCGTCCAGAACCTTGTCGCCCATGAAACCGCCCTGGATGACGAACTTGTCGTTGCCCTTGGCGAATTCGGCCGTGACCTTGGCGGCAGTGACGGGATCGGCGGCGTATGCGATGCCCACGGGGCCCTTGAACAGGCTGTGGTACTCGCTGCCTTCCTCGACGCCCAGCGCCTTGAGCGCCAGACGGTTCTTCACCACCTTGAACGCGCCGCCTTCTTTACGAAGGCGACCACGCAGGTCTTCCATCTCCACAACGGTCAGACCCAGGTTGTGGGTCACGACCACGGCGCCCGCGTCGGCGAACACGCTCTTCAGCGATTCGATCGACTCGGCTTTTTGTGCGCGGTCCATTGTGGTCTCCAGTTTTGGTATTCGCCGCCGGGCTTATTCCCGACGACGGATTTGGCTTAAGCGCCATGCATCGCTGCACAGCGTTCAGGCCGGTCTTATTGTCCGAAGGAAGCGTAGCCCGCCCGCCGGATGCCGGCAGGCAAAAGGTCTTTGCATCCCCATCTCCCCACGGCGCCAGAGGGCTCTCTGGACGTTTACGACGCGGGCGACCCCCGCATCCCGAAGTTCTCGGACAGGCATCGTCAGAACCGAGGCCCTGACGAGATGCGGGCTCTATACACGGCCCGGCGGGAAAATCAACGCTTGGAGGGCTTGGCTCCGCCCGCCGCCTGTCGGGTCATGGCCTCACAGTCAAAGGCGCCGCAAAACTTGGTCATCAAATCTTGCAGATAGGCCATCTGGAAGCCCTGCATGGCTTGGTTCAAGGCGCCGCCCATCTCCATCTGCTTGGCGGCGATCGCGCGCCCCTGCGGCGTGTCGTAGAAACCGACCAAAGCCTCCAGTTCGGCCTCGGTGAAGCGCGTCTGGATATCGTCGCTCAAGCTCCGGATCAGTCCATCCATATGAGGCCGCATGATGATGACGGTATTGGCGCGGAACCACTCCAACTGTTCGGCCGGCATCTCGTCGGCCATGCCCATGAGTTCATCGCTGACCAGTTGCTGTACGAGCTTGTCGATGCCGCCCGTGGTCAACTCCAGATAGCGACGGGTCAAGGCCGCGCGATTGTCCGGAGCCTGCACAGAGGCCTTGGCCTGTTCCTCGAGCGACGCATGAGCATGGACGGGCGCCGCAAAGGTCGCTCCTATCGCAACAAGGGTGAAACAGACGGCGGACAGAACGGGCGACATCGGATTCTCCATAGCGAGGCCACACCCATAACGAACACCGTTCGCCATTGAAAGCGCGCGCCCTACTCCGTCCCGCGCCCCGGATCGAAGTCGCGGATCAGTTCAGCCAATTCGACCTCGTCCACCACAGCGGCGGCGTCTTCGGTCGACATCCAGCGGCGCTCGCGCTGGGCGTCTTCGGGCCAGGCGCCCAGCTGGATGAAGACCTCCAGCGGATAGACGCTGGCGATGGTGGCCTGGACCCGCCCGGACTTCAGCCGCTTGCCGTACCGGAACCAGCCGATCGGCGCGCCCATGACGTCGCCCTGGACGCCCGCCTCTTCATAGGCCTCGATCACGGCGGCCTCGGCGTCGGTCTTGCCGGCCATGCGGTTGCCCTTGGGGATGACCCAGCGCCGCGTCTCGCGCGAGGTGATCATCATGATCTCCACGCCGTTCGAGCCATGCCGCCAAGGCAAGGCCGCGATCTGGCGCGTTTCCGAAGACAAGGTGCGGGGCTTGCTGGACATCAGGTCAGGAACAGCCCGCCCAGGACGTAGAACAGGGCGCCGATGGCCGCGGCGGCCGGCATGGTGATGAACCAGGCTGTGACGATGCTGCGCGCCACGCTCCAGCGCACGGCCGAGACGCGCTTGGCCGCGCCCACGCCGACGATGGCGCCGGTGATGGTGTGGGTGGTCGACACCGGAATGCCCATGCTGGTCGCCGCGAACAGGGTGATGGCCCCGCCCGTCTCAGCGCAGAAACCCTGCTGGGGGCTAAGCCGCGTAATGCGCGATCCCATGGTGTGAACGATCTTCCAGCCGCCGAACAGAGTGCCCAGAGCGATGGCCGCCTGACAGGTGATGACCACCCAGAACGGCACGTGAAACTCGCCGCCCAGCATGCCGCGCGAATAAAGCAGGATGGCGATGATCCCCATCGTCTTCTGGGCGTCATTGCCCCCGTGGCCCAGGGAATAGGCCGAGGCTGACACGAACTGCAAACCCCGGAAGACCCGGTCGGCGAAGTTGGGATTGGCCTTGGCGAACAGCCAGGACACGATCAGCACCAGCAGCAGGGCCAGCAGGAAGCCGATGGCCGGCGACATGAAGATGGCGCCCACCGTCTTCAGCACCCCGGCGATGACCACGGCGCTGGCCCCCGCCTTGGCGATGCCCGCTCCCAGCAGGCCGCCGATCAGAGCGTGCGAACTGGACGACGGGATCCCGCCCAGCCAGGTGATGACGTTCCAGCTGATGGCCCCCATCAGGGCGCCGAAGATCACCTGATCCGAGATCACGTCCGGCGAGATGATGCCCCGCCCGATGGTGTCGGCGACGTGCAGGCCGAAGAACAGGAAGGCGATGAAGTTGAAAAAGGCCGCCCACCCCACCGCATAGATCGGCGGCAGGACGCGCGTGGCGACGATGGTGGCGATCGAGTTGGCCGCGTCATGCAGGCCGTTCAGGAAGTCGAACAGCAGGGCGACGCCGATCAGGAAGACCAGGATCAGGAGGGCGTGATCCATGGCGCCCTACAGGTGCTCGACCAAGACGCCATTGATGCGATTGGCCACGTCCTCGAAGCGATCGATCACCTTCTCCAGGTGATCCAGCAACTGACTGCCGATGATGAAGCCCAGGGTGTTGCCGCCCGTCATGTCGTGTCGGTGCGCCTCATAAAGCGCCTTCATGCCCGCATCATAGAGGTCGTCGCTGCGGGCTTCCAGGTTGGTGATCTGCTCCGTCAGGATCGCCAGCCGCTCATGGTTCTTGCGCATCGCCGGCAGCAGGCCGAAGGCCTCCTGCGTCAGGGCCGCGCATTCGACCGCGATGTCGGCCAACTCCTGCATCTTGGGCGAGAAATCGCGCATCTCGTACAGGGTGACGATCTTGGCCGCCTTCTGCATCTGGTCGATGGTGTCGTCCAGCGAGTTGGTCAGGCCGCGGATGTCCGAACGGTCAAACGGAGTGATGAAGCTGCGGCGCACGGCGAACAGCACCTCGCGCGCGATCTCGTCGGCTTCTTCCTCGTGGGCGACCACCTTGGCGCACCATTCCCCGGTCTCGGGTCCGCCGTTCATCATCTGACGCAGGGCGCCCGCGCCATGAACCAGCGACTGAGCGTGGGCGTCGAACAGCCGGAAGAAGTTGTCTTCCTTCGGCAACAGCGCCTGGAACCAGTTGAGCATGGGTCGTCTCCGCAAGGCCGCCTCGCGCATACCGAGGACCGAGCCGGCGCCCCAAGTCCCGGCTTCCGGCCCCTTCGTCAAGTCATCCGCATACGGATTCTCGGATTTCTCCCCCAGCCATTGACGCCGTTCCAGCCGAGGCGCATGAATAAAATGTCATCTTTGTGTTCAAATAGCGTCTGAAAGTGTCATGACCTACCCTGCGGAGCAGGAGCGCCTGCTTGTCGAAGCCGGCCAGGCTCTAGCGCGTCGCGACCCCCAGTCCGCCTTGCGGTTGCTGGATCAGGCGGATCAGTTCGGTAAAACGCACAACGCCACCCTGAACCGCGCCGTCGCCCTGCGCCTTATGGGGGACTACCACGCCTCCCTGCACGTCCTGGACGAAGCGCTCGACATGCGGCCCTACGACTTCATGGCGCTGCTGGCTAAAGGCGCCATGCTGGAGAAGATCAACCAGACCAAGACGGCGGTCGAAGTCTATCGCAACGCCCTGAAGATCGCCCCGCCGCGCGCCTCCTGCCCGCCCGGCGTCGTCAGCCAGATGGACTACGCCAGCAACCTGATCGACCGACACGCCAAGGCGCTGGCCGAGTTCATGAAGGATCGTATCGCGCCGCTGAAAACCGAACTGGGCGAAGCCAGCCGGGATCGCTTTGAAGAAGGCCTGGAGATCTACGCTGGTCTGAAACAGCCGCCCAAGCAACAGCCGCTCCTGCTCAACTATCCGCGTCTGCCGGTCATCCCCTTCTATGACCGCACCCTGTTTCCCTGGCTGGCGCAGTTGGAAGAGGCGACCCCTGTCATCCAGGCCGAACTGGCGACCCTGCTCGAAACCGCCTTCGACGAGTTCTCGCCCTACATCGCCTATCCCAAGGGCGCGCCGGTCAATCAGTGGGGCGAACTGAACCACTCGCGCAAATGGAGCTCCCTCTTCCTATGGAAGGACGGCCGCCGCCAGGATGAAGTCTGCGCCCGCGCGCCCCGGACCGCCGCCCTGCTGGAAAGCCTGCCCATGGCGGATCAGGACGGTTTCGCGCCCACCGCCATGTTCTCGGCGCTTCAGCCCAAGACGCATATTCCGCCGCACACCGGCTCCTCGAACGTGCGCCTGCTGACGCACCTGCCGCTGGTCCTGCCGGGACCGGCGCGCTTCCGCGTGGGCAATACAGTGCGCGAATGGGAGATGGGCCGCGCCTGGGTCTTTGACGACACCATCGAGCATGAAGCGTGGAATGAGGCGGAGGCCATGCGCGTCATCCTGATCTTCGACGTCTGGAACCCTTACCTCGACGACGGCGAGAAACGGCTGATCACCGAGATGATGAAGGCGCAGCGAGAGTTCACGGGAGGCTGAATCCCCGACTGGCCTCTCAAGCCCGCCCAACAGAAAACGGCCCCGGAAGATCTCTCTTCCGGGGCCGTCGTCATTCTTAGCCGTGAAGCCGGATCAGGCGCCCAGCGAAGCCGGGTCGATCTTGAAGCCCGGGCCCATCGTCGAGGACAGGGCGATGCGCTTCACATAGGTGCCCTTGGCGCCCGACGGCTTGGCGCGGACGAGGGCGTCCACGATGGCCTTGACGTTGGCTTCCAGGGCGTCCTGGGTGAAGGAGGCCTTGCCGATGCCGGCGTGGACGATGCCCGCCTTCTCGACGCGGAACTCGACAGCGCCGCCCTTGGCGTCCTTGACGGCCTGAGCGACGTTCGGGGTCACGGTGCCGACCTTCGGGTTCGGCATCAGGCCGCGCGGGCCCAGCACCTTACCCAGACGACCGACCAGGGCCATCATGTCCGGCGACGCGATCACGCGGTCGAAGTCCATAAAGCCGCCGGCGATCTTCTCGTACAGGTCTTCAGCGCCGACGTGCTCGGCGCCGGCCGCCTTGGCTTCATCAGCCTTGGCGTCCTTGGCGAAGACGGCGACGCGGACGTCACGGCCGGTGCCCGAGGGCAGGTTCACCACGCCGCGGACCTGTTGGTCGGCGTGACGCGGGTCGACGCCCAGGTTGATGGCGATTTCGATCGACTCGTCGAACTTGGCCTTGGCGTTGTCTTTCACCAGCTTGATGGCGTCCGAGAAGGCCAGCAGGTCTTCGGTGACGCCCGTGCGGGCCTTATGGGCTTTGGTCAGCTTAGCCATGTCTTAGCCCTCCACCACTTGAATGCCGATGGCGCGGGCCGAGCCCTCGATGATGCGCGACGCGGCGTCCAGGTCGTTCGCGTTCAGGTCTTTCATCTTCTTCTCGGCGATTTCGCGCAGTTGCGTCTGCGTGATCTTGCCGGCGAACTCGCGGCCGACGAGCTTGGCGCCCGACTTGATGCCGGCGGCTTGCTTCAGATACCAGGTCGCCGGCGGCGTCTTGGTGATGAAGGTGAACGACTTGTCCTGATAGACGGTGATGACGGTCGGAAGCGGGGTGCCCTTGGCTTCCTTCTCGGTCCGTGCGTTGAACTCCTTGCAGAAGCCCATGATGTTCACGCCGCGCTGACCCAGAGCCGGGCCGATCGGGGGCGAAGGCGTGGCCGAACCGGCCGGCACTTGCAGCTTGATATAGCCGAGAATCTTCTTGGCCATTGGTCTCTCCTATGAATGACCCGGCGACGATGCGCCCGGCCGGTGAGCCGTGGTGCGGCATGGCTGCCTTCCACGGATTTGCCGCCGGGCGACTCGAAGGCCGTCCAGCGAAGGCGCGCGTTTAGCAGGCAGACCCTGAAAACGCAAACGGGACCGCCCGAAGACGGTCCCGATCTCTGCGTGGCGTCAGCAGCCGATCAGGCGCTGACCTTCTCCACCTGATTGTACTCCAGCTCGACCGGGGTCGGGCGCCCGAAGATCGAGACGGCCACGCGCAGGCGGGCGTTCTCTTCGTCGACGCTTTCGACCTGACCATCGAAGCTGGCGAACGGGCCGTCGATGACCTTGACGTTCTCGCCGATGTCGAAGCGGATAGTGGGTTTCGGACGCTCGACGCCCTCTTCCACCTGGCCGATGATGTTCTGAACTTCACGCTCCGAGACCGGCAGGGGCTTGGTGCCGCCCGCGGCGCCAAGGAAGCCCGTGACCTTCGGCGTGTTCTTGACCAGGTGATAGGCCTCGTCGGTCATCTCCATCTTCACCAGCACATAGCCGGGGAAGAATTTGCGCTCGGCGTTGACCTTCTTGCCGCGGCGGATCTCGATGACGTCCTCGGTCGGAACCAGGATTTCAGAGAAGGCGTCTTCCAGGCCCTGTTGCTTGGCCTGGTCGCGCAATTGCTCGGCGACCTTCTTCTCGAAGTTCGAATAGGCGTGGACGATGTACCACTTGTGGCGGGGGTTGGCCGCCGGCTTGGGCGCTGCATCGGTCATGTGCGCGTCTCCTTTATTGGCCAAGGCTGAGGATGATGCGGGACGCGAAGCCGAGACCCGTGTCGACGATCCAGAAGAAGGCGGCCGCGATCAGCACCATGATGAAGACCATCACCGAGGTGATCCAGGTCTCCTTGCGGCTGGGCCACACGATCTTGCGGGCTTCAGCGCGAACTTCGCTGATGAACTGCGGGATGGACGTCTTCTTCTTCGGCGCGGGCGCGTCGACAGCCACGGTCGCTGCGCCTTGCGCGGCTGCTGCGGTCTTGGTCCCCGTGGTGCGGCGGCCGCCCGGGGTCTTCGCCTTGGCCATTTGACGTCTCTTCAACCTCTGGATCCTGCTGCTCCACATGGGAAGTCCCAGGCGATCACAACAGGGGGAATGGCAGGAGTGGAGGGACTCGAACCCCCGGCCCTCGGTTTTGGAGACCGATGCTCTACCAGCTGAGCTACACTCCTAGTGTCCCGGACAAAGATCAGCGCGCCGTGGATAACCACCCAGCGGCGCGACCCTCGCCAGAGGGGGGCGTATGCCCGAGCCCCACCGTCATTTCAAGGGCCATCTGCGCCGCAGACGCGCGAAGTCGCGGATTTTCCTCAGAACAGACGCGCTACGGCGCTGGGCTCATAGCTCAGCCCCTTCACCAGGGCGTCGGAATCGCCGATCGAAAAGGTCTGGGCCCGGCTGCGGCCTTCCACCACCGCCACCGCCTCGATCTCTTCGGGAATCACCTTGACCACCGCCACGGCGTCGCCGCCGGGCGCCCAGGGGCTGAGGTCGGGCGAGCGGGCGATGATCAGGTCGTTCAGCCGCTTCACCTCGTCGCCATCCGTGACCTCCTCTGCGCGGCCGTCGATGGAGACGCCGACCGCCTCCCCTTCCTCGCCCACGCCGCGCACGGCCACGCCGACGCGCGGGTCGGCGGTCATGTTCTTCAGCTTCTCGCTGTCGCGAGCGGTGACGAAATAGAGGTTCAGCCCGTCGTTCAGATAGCCCAGCGTCGCCGCCTGCGGCCGTCCGTCGGCCCGGTTCACGGCCAGGGTCATCAGCTTCTGGCTGTCCAGCAGCTTGAGAATGGCGGCCACCGCGCCGCCGTGGATCGGGGTGATGCGCGAGGTCGAGCTCATGGCGTTTCTCCAGAAGATGACGAGACAGATTGACTGAACAGCTTCGATGCAGCCTTGACGCAGATCAAGGCGACTGGACGCGGCTTCGGTTCCAATGCCCCTATGACAGAGTCCCGCTTCGCGTCCGATGCGCCTCGCTTGGAGGTGGCCCCCCTCAGCGAAGCCGAGGCGCCGGCCGCCTTCGCCCTGGCGCGGTTGTGGCGGCCCAATCTGGAGCCGGCGCAGTGGAACGCCTTCCTGTCCGCCTGGCGCGCCGCACCGGAAAGCCGGGGCATCCTCAGCGCCCGCAATCAGCGCGGCGGGGTGCTGGGCTTCGTCAGTTGGTGGCGCCAGCCCGATCTGGAGTACGGCGAGACCCTGTGGGCCGGTCCCTTCGTGGTGCGCGAAATGGGGGTGCGGCCCCTGGTGCGGCAGAGCCTGGCCGTCGAACTGACCGCCCTGGCCTGCCAGTTGGGCGCTCGGCTACGCTACGCGGAGGAAGCCGCCGCACCGGACTGCGCCGCCGAACTGACGGCTAGGACAGGCTGACCTATTCGGAATCGGCCGCTTATCGCCTAGACTGCCGCGCTATCCGGGAGACGACGTTCGTGAACACCGCTGCGGCCCAGGCCGAAATCGAAGAGGTGCGTCTGGAAGACGTCCATCCGTGCTCCACCTGCGGCGCCCGCCCGCTGGGCGTCTGCGCGGACCTGAAGGGCCATGAACTGCAGAGCATGGCCTGCGCCAGCGAAAGCGTCTCGGCCCAGCCGGGACAGGCTCTGTTCCATGAAGGCGATCCGAACCCCTATGTCTTCAACGTCGTAGACGGCGCGGTGAAGCTGTATCGCCTGCTGCCCGACGGACGACGCCAGATCACCGGCTTCCTGTTCCAGGGCGACTTCCTGGGCCTGGGCGGACGCGGTCCGTCCAGTTTCACGGCCGAGGCTTTGACGCCGCTGAACGCCTGCCGCTTCCGGCGCGGCGACTTCGATCAACTGCTGAACGCCCTGCCCGCGCTAGAGCACCGCCTGGTGGCCCTGGCCGGGGACGAACTGATGGCCGCGCAGGAGCAGATCGTCCTGCTGGGCCGCAAGACCGCGCGCGAGCGGCTGGCCAGCTTCCTGACCCGCCTGTCCGAGCGACAGGTGCAGCTGGGCGGCGCCGTGGGCCACGTCCACCTGCCGATGACGCGGCTGGACATCGCCGACTATCTGGGCCTGACGATCGAGACGGTCAGCCGGGTCTTCACCCAGTTCAAGACCTCGGGCCTGATCCAGCTGCTGCCGGGCAATGACGCCGCCCTGCCCGATCCGGCCGCGCTGAAGGCCCTGGGCGAAGGCGCCGCCTGATCTCATTTCAGAAAAAAGGTGAAGGGGACGCGGCCTGACGTTCCGCGCCCCTCCCTGCATCGGCTTTAGAACTTGCGGCCGACGCCCACCGACACGACCCAGGGATCCAGGCTGACGCTGCTCTTCAGCGCGCCGCCGTTGATCTTGGCGTCCGTGTCGAACCACACCTTTTTGGCGTCGAGGTTCAGCGTCCACGGGCCGGAGAGGTTCCAGTCCGCCCCGGCCTGAAGCGCGACGCCGAAGCCGTCGTCCAGATCGACCTCGAAGCCGTTCTTATCCTTGCCGCTGAAGAAGGCCATGTAGCTGACGCCCGCCCCGACATAGGGGCTGACCGTCGCGTTCGGCGTCGGCCGGTATTGCAGCGTCACCACCGGCGGCAGCACCCAGGTCTCGTGCACGGCCACGTCGGTGGCGCCGCCCTTGGCCCGGACTTCGTGCTGGGTGGCGCCCAGGATGGCCTCGACGGCCCAGTGGTCGGCGACGAAATAGGTGAAGCCCAGCGTCGGCATCCAGTCGTCGCCGACATCGACCTTCAGGCCGCTGTCGGCCCCAGCGGCGGTGACGATGGCGTCGTCGGCCTGCGGCAGGACGCCCGTCATGCGGGCCGTGACGATCAACGAGCCCTTGCCTACCTGTTCAGGCGCGGCGTTCTGGGCCGAGGCGGCGCCCGCGACGGCCAGCAGGCTGACGGAAGCGATCAATGCGGCGGCGGTTTTCATTAGTTTAATCCCCGACATTCGCCGGATCGAAAAACGCCCGGCTTCGATGTCTTGCCGACCATGCGCCTGCAACCGCCGTACAGCCTTGATCCATCGCAAGCCATGGATATTTCTTCGGTTTCAGCCAAGAAAAATCCCCTCCGACAAACGCCGAAGGGGATATTTCCGCTGGTATCAGCGGCCGAAGCGTCAGGGCTCTGAATGGCCCTCGTCTCCGGCGTCCGACAGTTGGAACTCATGCCACAGGCCGTTCAGCACCCCGAAGAGCACCGCAAGGCCCAGGCCAAGGATCCAGGCGAAATACCACATGGAATGATCTCCTTTCGCGGGATCAGTAGAGGTCGGGGTTGCTGCGCAGCGCCTGGGTCGTGGAACGACCCCACAGCACCTTGTAGACCCAGGCCGTGTAGAGAAGGATCAGCGGCAGGAAGATCAGCGTCACCAGTAGCATGATGAACAGCGTCAAGTGGCTGGACGATGCGTTCCACACCGTCAGGCTGGACTGCGGGTCGACCGTGCTGGGCAGGATGAAGGGGAACATCGACAGGCCGACGGTCGAGATGATGCCCACCGCCGACAGCGACGAACCGCCGAAGGCCAGGGGCTCGCTGCGGCGCCACAGGCCCAGGACCGCCGCCGCCGCGCCGAGGAAACCGAGCGCCGGAGCGATCATCATCCACGGATAGCGTCCGTAGTTGTCCATCCAGGCGCCTGAGACCGCCTCGACCGTGGTGCGCAGCGGGTTCGACGGGCCGTTGACGTCCAGGGCTCCGGTGATGCGGAAGCCCATGTCGCCATAGGCCACCATCAGGCCGCCGATCGCAAACAGGGCGATGCTCAGCACGCCGGCGACGGTGCCGATCATGCGTGCGCGGTCGGCCACGGGCCCCCGTTCGGCCTTCAGCCCCAGCCAGGCGGCGCCGTGCAACACCAACATGGCCACGGACAGCAGACCCGCGATCAGAGTGAACGGCGTGAACAGGCCCAGCAGCGAACCGTCATAGAAGGCGCGCAGTTCGCTGGTCAGGCGGAAGGGCGCGCCCAGCAGGACGTTGCCCATGGCCACGCCGAACACCAGTGCCGGCACAAAGCCGCCGATGAACAGCGCCCAGTCCCACATCGAGCGCCACTTCGCTTCGGGCCGCTTGGAGCGATACTTGAACGCGACCGGGCGCAGTATGAGCGCCGACAGCACCAGGAACATCGCCAGATAGAAGCCGGAGAAGCTGACGGCGTAGACGAAGGGCCAGGCGGCGAAGATCGCACCGCCGCCCAGGATGAACCATACCTGGTTGCCTTCCCAGGTGGCGCCGACGGTGTTGATCACCATGCGGCGCTCTTCGTCCGTCTTGGCGACGAAGGGCAGAAGGGCGCCGACGCCCAGGTCGAATCCGTCCGTCAGGGCGAAGGCGATCAGCAGAATGCCGACCAGTCCCCACCAGATCAGGCGAAGCGTGGCGAAGTCGAGAGGAAGTTCCATCTTCGATTATCCTTGATCTGAAGCGTCAGGCCACGGCCGGTTCGGCGTCTGCCGCCGACTCGTCCTGGGCTTCCTGTTCGTGGAAGGGGCCCTTCTTGATGGCCTTGAGGATCAGGCCCACTTCAATCACGGCCAGGGCGCCGTAAAGCACGGTGAAGCCGATGATCGTCGTCCACAGTTGCGTCACCGTCAGGCTGGATGCGCCCAGGAAGGTCGGCAGGACGCCTTCCACGGCCCAGGGCTGGCGGCCGACCTCGGCCAGAATCCAGCCGAACTCGATCGCGATCCACGGCAGCGGAATGGCCAGAACGGCCAGACGCAGGAACCACCGGGTTTCGTGCTTGCGCAAGGTGCACAGAATGAAGGCCGTGGCGAACAGGCCGATCATCAGGAAACCGATCCCCGCCATGACGCGGAAGGTCCAGAACATCACCGGCACGTTCGGCACCGTGCTCCAGGCCGCCAGTTGGATCTGTTCGGGCGTGGCCAGACGCGGATCCTCGACATAGCGTCTCAGCAGCAGACCGTAGCCCAGGTCGTTGCGGACCGTCTCGAACTGGCCGCGCGCAGCCATGTCGGTCGGATCAGCCTTGATCTTCTCCAGGGCGTCGTAGGCCACGACGCCGCGCTCAATGCGGTCCTCGGCGATAGCCACCAGGTTCAGAATGCCTTCGACGGGCTTGTCGACGCTGCGCGTGGCGATCAGACCCAGAACATAGGGAATCTTCACCTCATAGTGCGTTTTGCGGTCTTCCAGGCTGGGGAAGCCGATGGCCGTCAGGCCCGCCGGGGCCTCTTCGGTGTGCCACATGGCCTCCAGAGCGGCGAGCTTCATCTTCTGGTTGTCGGTCAGGGCGTAGCCCGACTCATCGCCCAGAACCACGACCGACAGCGACGAGGCCAGACCGAAGGCTGCGGCCACCGTCATCGACCGCTTGGCGAAGCCCTTGTGCTTGCCCTTCAGCAGATAGAAGGCCGACACGCCCAGCACGAAGACCGAGGCGCAGACATAACCGGCCGAAACGGTATGGACGAACTTGGCCTGGGCCACCGGGTTGAACAGCACGGCCATGAAGTCCGTGACCTCCATACGCATGGTGTCCGGATTGAAGGCCGCGCCGACCGGGTTCTGCATCCAGCCGTTCGCGATCAGGATCCACAGGGCCGACAGGTTGGTGCCCAGCGCCGTCAGGAAGGTGACGAACAGGTGAGTCACCGGCTTCAGCTTGTCCCAGCCGAAGAACATGAGGCCCACGAAGGTCGCTTCCAGGAAGAAGGCCATCAGGCCCTCGATCGCCAGCGGCGCCCCGAAGATGTCCCCGACGTAGTGCGAGTAGTAGCTCCAGTTCATGCCGAACTGGAACTCCATGGTGATGCCGGTGGCGACGCCCAGCACGAAGTTAATGCCGAACAGCGTGGCCCAGAAGCGGGTGATCGTCCGCCAGATGGGCCTGCGGGTCATCACATAGATGCTCTCCATGATGACCAGCATGAAGGAGAGGCCCAATGTGAGGGGCACGAATAGAAAGTGGTATAGCGCCGTCAGTGCGAACTGAAGGCGTGACAGGTCTACGACCGCCAGGTCGATCATGGGTTCAGGCTCCTGACCGCCAGCCCCCATCGACCGGCGTTCTACTATAACCTAAAGTCGCACCGTTTGGCGCGCCTTGATCCTGATCAAAGCTGGCGACAGCGACTTGAACTAGAGGGCGTTTCGCCCAAAGACCTTTCGCCACATAGGCTTTTTGCCCCATCCTCTATCGTGGCCGGTTGCATTGGATGAAGCCGGATCAGGCCCACATTCCCAGAATGGCGCACCAGGAGACGTGATGACGGCCCAGCCGGTCGACCCTCAACAGGCGGATTCGCGACGAATCGCAGAGACGACGGCGCCTGCAGCCTGGTTGAAATCCGCCCTGTCGCCCTGGCGTCGCCTGATGAGCCTGGGCGGCGCCCTGGTGATCGCGGACACGGTTCCCGCCATCGGCTTCGCCGCCGGACTGGCCCTGGCCGTCGGCGCCTTGCCGCAGGGTCTGGCCGAAGCCGTTCCCGGCCTGATTCTGGCGACTGTCGCCCTGATCGCGCGCGCCGCGCTCAACCAGGGCGCGGTCTTCGTCAACACCCGCGCCGCCCGCGCCGCCAAGAACGGCCTGCGACGTCACGCGCTGAAAGGCGCCTTGAGCGGCCGCCTGTCTGACGCCGCCGCCATGACCGCCGCCGCCGAGGGCGTAGAGGCCCTGGACGGCCACGTCGCCCGCTTCGCCCCCGCCCGAACGGCGGCGGCCGTCTCACCCCTGATCCTGATCCTGGCGGCGGGGATCGTCAGCCCCTTCACCGCCGGCATCCTGATCTTCACCCTGCTGCCCTTCGTGCTGGGCATGGCCCTGACCGGCATGGCGGCCGGCGCCGAGAGCCGCCGTCAGTTCCAGGCGCTGGAACGGCTGTCGGGCCTGTTCCTGGACCGGGTGCGCGCCCTGCCCGCCATCCTGTCCTTCCAGGCCGAGGCGCAGCAGACCCGCGTCATCGCCCGCGCCTCGGACGACCTGGCCCGCCGCACCGGCAAGGTGTTGAAGGTCGCCTTCCTGTCCTCGGCGGTGCTGGAGTTCTTCTCAGCCCTGGCTGTGGCCCTGGTCGCCGTCTACTGCGGCTTCAACCTGCTGAAGCTGCTGCCCTTCCCCGCGCCGGACGAACTGAGCCTGACGCAGGCCTTCTTCGTCCTCGCCCTCGCGCCCGAGGTCTATCAGCCCATGCGCCGTCTCGCCGCCGCCTATCACGACCGTCAGGCCGCCGAGTCCGCCGTCCCCAGCCTCAGCCGCCTGGACCAGGCCGACGAGGCGCCCCGCGCCCGCCCCTCCCCGCCCGTCGCAGCGCCCGCCGTGCGTTTCAAAGACGTGGCGATCGCCTATGAGGGCGCGCCGGTCCTCAGCGGCTTCGATCTGACGGTCGCGCCCGGCTCCATCGTGGCCCTGACCGGCCTCAGCGGGGCAGGCAAGACCAGCCTGCTGAACCTCTTCCTGGGCCTGGCGCCCCTGTCTGGAGGCGAGGTTGAAGTCGGCGACGCGCGCCTGTCGGACAATCCCGACCTGGCCGCCTGGATCGCCTGGGCCGGTCAGGCCCCGGTCGTGATCCGCGGAACCCTGGCCGAGAACATCGCCCTGGCCCGGCGCGGGGCTACGCCCGAAGAAATCGAACAGGCCGCCCGCAAGGCGGGGCTCGACGGCGCGCTGGACCGCCGGATCGACGAGCGCGGCGGCGGCCTGTCAGGCGGCGAGCGGCGGCGTCTGGGCCTGGCCCGCGCCTTCCTCAAGCCCTCGCCCCTGCTTTTGCTGGACGAGCCGACCGCCAATCTGGACGCCGCGGCCGAGGCCGCCCTGCTGCCGCTCATCCGCGAGGCGGCGCGCGGGCGCACGACCCTGATCGCGACCCATTCCGACGCCGTGGCCGAACTGGCCGATGTGGTGGTGCGCCTGTGAAGCCTCAGTCCTCTCCCGGCGTCGCCCGCCTCAAGGCCATGATCCGCGCCCAGGAGCGCGCCCAGTTTCCGCGCCTGCTGGCCGCTTCGGTCACGGGGGCGCTGGTCTCGGCCGGGGCCGTGGCCCTGCTGGGGGTGTCAGGCTGGTTCATCACCGCATCCGCCCTGGCCGGCGCCGTCGGACCGGCCGCGGCCCAGGCGTTCAACTATCTGGTGCCCAGCGCGGTCATCCGCTTTCTGGCCATCGTGCGCACCGCGTCCCGCTATGGCGAGCGCGTCACCGGACACGAGGCGGCGCTGAAGGCGCTGGCCGCCCTGCGCCCCCAGCTGTTCGACGGCCTGGCGCGCGGCCCCGCGACCCGCGCCCTGTCGCTGGCGGGCGGCGAGGCCTCGGCCCGTCTGGTGCAGGACGTCGACGCCGTTCAGGACCGTTTCGTGCGCCTGTCCGCCCCGTGGAGTGCGGGCGCAGGCCTGCTGACCGGCATGGTGATGGCCTCGCTGGCCGGATGGCAGGCGGCCGTTGCGGTGGCGCTGGCCGCCGTAGTCAGCGTGGCGCTGGGCGTCCTCATGGGCCGTCGTCTGGCCGAACCTGCGGGCCGCCGCTTGCAGGAGGCCATGGGCGACTTCAAGACCGACTTCGCCGCCATGGCCGCCGCCGCGCCTGAACTTCAGGCCTATGGCATGAAGGACTGGGCCGTGGACCGCCTGGCCCGTCAGGGCGGCGCCGTCGAGGCCGCCGCAGAGGCCCTGGCCCGCGCCGGAGGCTGGCTGATGGCGGGCCAGACCCTGGCCATGGCGCTAGGCGTCACGGGCGCGGCGCTGGCCGCAGGCGCCGCCTCTCCCGCCCTGACGGCGCTAGCCATGCTGGCCGCCGTCGCCACGATCGAGAGCGCCGGCAATCTGCTCAACGCCCTGCGCCAGAACGGCGCCGTCGCGGTCGCCGTCCAGCGTCTGGGCGAACTGTTGGATGGGGAAGCGCCCGTCGCGGCGCCTGCCGCCGCAGCGCCGACGCTTCGCCTGTCATTCGCCGATCTGCGCCTCACGCCGCCTCAACGCCTGGCTGTCGTGGGCCGCTCAGGCGCGGGCAAGACCACCCTGATCGAGCGGATGATGCATCTGCGCGCGCCCATTCCAGGCGAGGTCGCCTTCGCCGATATGGACGGCGCCGCCCTGGCCCCGGATGCGGTGCGGCCGCTGTTCGCCTATGCGCCGCAACAGGCGGTGCTGATGGCTGGAACGGTGCGCGAGAACCTGCGCCTGGCCGCCCCCACGGCGGATGACGACCAGCTCTGGGCCGTGCTGGAGGACGCCGGACTGGCTGATCGCATCCGCGCCGCGCCCGGCGGCCTGGACGCGCCTCTGGGCGAAAACGGCGCACGGCTGTCAGGCGGCGAGCGGCGGCGCCTGGGCCTGGCCCGCGCCTATCTGCGCCCCGCCCCCTGGCTGGTGCTGGACGAGCCGACCGAAGGACTGGACGCCGCCACTGAGGCCAAGGTGCTGGACCGGCTGTCGCAACGCCTCCAACGCACGGGCCAGGGCCTGATCCTGGTCAGCCACCGCCCGGCCCCCCTGACCCTTTGCGATCAGGCTCTGACGGTCAGCGGCATCAGCCAGAACGGCCATATCCAGGCCGACGTCGGACCGCTTCGGGCCGCGGCCTGATCTGCGAGACCTTTGATCTCCATCAAGGCGAAGAGGGCCGAGATAGGCTCTGCTGTCGGCATAGGAGAACTGTCATGCCTTCAGAAATCGTCGCTCCCGTCGCCGCCATGGGCGCCTTCTTCCTCACCTTCATGGCCGCCATGGCCTATGGCGTGATCAGCAGCAACCTGGCCGACCGCAAGGCGCGCTGACCATGACGCTGCACCATATCCGGCTGGAGTTGGCCCGCGAGGCCGATGCGCCGCACGGCGATCCGCGCGACGGCTATGATCTGGTCATGACGCTGGACCAGCAATCACGGCTGGACGCGGCGGCTCTGCTCGCTGCGCCTGAGCGCACGCGCGTCCGTCGTTTCCACGACGGCGAAACCCTGGCGGTCGGCCAACTGTCTCAGGGCGCCGACGGCCGCTGGGTGCTGGACTTCCCCGGCGAAGAGTCCGACGCCGTCGGCTTCCGCCTCGAAAGCGAACGCTTCGTGCCGGGGGAATACGTCTCCCTGGCCGAGCCGGGCGGCCCCATGCGTCCCTATCGGGTCGCCCTGGTCCAGCCGCTGGATCGCGACTGAACCGTCATGATCGACGCCGCCTGGATCAGGCGGCGTCGATTTCTTCGCCCTTGATGACCGGGCGGAACAACAGCTTGTCGATACGTCGATCGTCCATGTCGATGACCTCGACCTCGAAACGCCCCAGTTGCAGGACGTCGCCCTCGTTCGGCACCCGCGACAGATGGTGCAGCACCAGGCCCGCCACCGTGTGGAAGCCTTCATGCTCGCCGAAGTCTTCGCCCAGGGCCTCACCCAGTTCATCCAGATCGATCTGACCGTCGACAGCCCAGGTGCCGTCAGCGCGCTTGCGCACGGCCGTCTCGGCCTCGTCATGGCTCTCGTTGAAGTCGCCGGCGATCATCTCCAGCAGATCCGTCGCCGTGACCACGCCTTCAAAGGCGCCGTATTCATCGACCACGAAGGCCATGTGCACCTTCGAGCCCTTCAGGATCTCCAGCGCCTTCAGCACCGAGGTCGACTGCGGGATGAAGGCCGGCTCGGCCACCAGCTTCTCGACATTGAACTCGCCGTTGTCCAGCAGGCTATCCAGCAGATCCTTCTTGTGGACCACCCCCAACGGATTATCGATGTCGTTGTCGCGCGCCACCACGATGCGCGAATAGGGGCAGGTGCGGATTTCCTCGCGCAGCATCTCTTCCGAATCGTCCAGGGCGATCCAGTAAACCTCGTGACGCGGCGTCATGGCCACGCGCACGGCCCGGTCGCCCAGGCGCAGGATCTCTTCGATCATCTCCTGCTCTTCCGGCTCGATCAGGCCCGCAGAAGTGCCCTCGGCCAGAATGCTCTCCACCTCTTCCTGGGTGACGTCCGAGCCGTCGCGGTCCTTGACGCCCAGCAGTTTGAGGATGCCCGAGGTCGAGGCCGTCAGCAGCAACACGAACGGCTTCATCACCAGGGCCAGGGTCGAGATCGGACCGGCCATCTTGGAGGCGATGGTCTCGGGGAAGATCAGGGCCAGCCGCTTGGGCACCAGTTCGCCGACGATCAGCGAGACATAGGTGATCAGCACCACGACCACGCCGGTGGCGATGATCTGCGAATAGGGGGCCAGGGCCGGCAGGTTCGCCGTCAGGATGTCATCCAGCTCGCCTGCGATGGCGGCCTGACCGTAGGCGCCCGCCAGAATGCCGATCAGGGTGATGCCCACCTGAACCGCCGAAAGGAACTGAGTCGGCTCCTCGGCCAGCTTCAACGCGGCGCGGGCGCCGCGGTCGCCTCGTTCGGCGCGGCTCTGAAGCTTGGATTTGCGGGAGGACACGACCGCGAGTTCGGTCATGGCGAAAAGGCCGTTCAGCACCACAAGCAGCAGCACGACGACGATAGCGATGGTCAACATCGAAAAGGGAGAAGCCCTGACGCGGCGCGACTAACGGCGTCCGCGCAGCCGATAGTAAAGGCGAAGCCTCGTCTGCGCCAGCACTGTTGTCAAAACTGCGGCGTTCAGCCCGTTCGAGCCGCTTCGACGCCGCCGTAGAAGCCCGTATCGACGTCGCCTTGCCTCATATGTCCGGCGGCGCAGGCGCTGAGCCCGATCACCAGACCAATCATCAAGCCTAGACGAGCGGCGCGTTTCATCGTGGTTAACCGATCATTGACGACCGCTTCTGAACGCCGAGCCGCGCGGCCCGGTTCCTGCGGTCAGGCGGCCGAAAGAACCGGCTCGCCCGACCATTCAGCGGCGGCGGCGGCGCCCTGCTCCATCCCCTGCAACAGGATGTCCAGAGTGACAGGCTTGGACACCAGATGATCGGCGCCCGCCTGCACCGCCTTCAGATGGTGAACTTCGGTCGTATTGGCCGTCAGCATGACGATGGGCGTGCGTTCGGCGCCCAGTCGCGCTTCGTCGGCGCGGATGCGGCGCATGGCGTCCAGCCCGTCCATGACCGGCATCTGCATGTCCATCAACACCATATCGAAATGCTCCTGCTCGAAACGCCGCACGCCTTCCAGACCGTTGTCGGCAGTGACGATCTCGAAGCCCAGCGGCTCCAGCAGGCAGCGCACCACCATCTGATTGGCCGGGTTGTCCTCGACCGCCAGGACGCGAATCTGCGCGCCCTCATCCGACGCATGCGCCGCTTCAACCGATGTCGCCGCCGGTTCGGCCACGACCGCCGCCACACGCTCGACGGGCAGGACCACACGGAACAGACTGCCCTCGCCCAGCGCCGACTCTGCGGCAATCTCTCCGCCCATCAACTCGGCCAACGACTTGCAGATGGACAGGCCCAGACCTGTACCGCCGAACTGGCGCGATATGGCGTCATCGGCCTGAACGAAGGGATCAAACAGGCGTCGCGCCGCTTCGGCGTCAAAGCCCATGCCCGTGTCCTCGATCTCAATGATCAGATGTTCCCGGTTGTCCTCGGCGCGCACGTCGACACGAACAGATACACGCCCCTCAGCCGTGAATTTCACCGCATTGGACACCAAGTTGGATACGATCTGGGTGATGCGGACGCCGTCGCCGATCACCTGCCCCTGCGCGCTCGGCGCAAACGCCACGTCCAGCGTCAGCCCCTTGTCCTCGGCGACCGCGCGGCGCATCTCGACGACGGCCTCGATGTCGGTTCTGAGGTCAAACGGCGTCAGCGACAGGCTGAACTGACCCGCCTGCATCTTCGACAGGTCCAGCATGTCGTCCAGCACGCGACGCAGGGCGTCCCCTGCTCCGGTGATCAACTTCAGCATCTCGGTCTGGCGCGACGTCAACGTCGTGTGCGCCAGGGCCGAGGCCAGGCCCAGCACGGCGTTCAGCGGGGTGCGCACCTCATGGCTGATGTTGGCGAAGAAACGGTCCCGCACCTCGGCGGCCTGTCGCGCCTCGGCCTGCGCCAGTTCCAGGGCCTTGAGCGCGCGGACGTGGTCCGACACCTCAAAGCGGATGGCGGTGTAGGTCTCGGGCCGCCCGTCAGACCCCAGGTTCGGCACGATGGTCGTATCGACCCAATAGGGCTCGCCCGACTTGGTGCGGTTCTGGATGGTGCCGCGCCACACCTCGCCCCCCGCGATGGTGCGATACAGATTGCGGAAATAGTCGCGCGGGTGGACGCCCGAGTTCACCACCCTGTGCGTCTGACCGATCAGTTCCTCGCGCGAGTAGCCGCTGACCGCCTCGAACTTGTCATTGCAGTACAGAATACGGCCGGCGCGATCCGTGATCGCCACGATGGCGGCCTCGTCGAGCGCGGCGGAGAGGCCGGCGCGGCGGGGCCAGTCAACGTCAGTCATAGATGCTCCTTTCAGCGGCGCCTGATGGCCCACGCCTGGCTGAGAAAAGCTTAACCGTCCCATTCGACCAAAGTCGGGCGCCCGCTCTGATTCAATGCATCGTCAGAAAGCAAAACGGCCCCCGGATTTCTCCGGGGGCCGCTCTGTTACGCTTTACTGCGGCCTACCGCCCTTGCGGGCTGCTTGAGGCCGGTACGCTTACGCATACTCGTACTGTGCGGCTCGAAAGCCGCCCGTCGATATTACTCGACGATCTTGGCCCCGGCGGGAGCGAGCTCCCGCCTAGGCTTTAGTCTCGCGTGGCGAGGATCGTCGATTACTCGACGATCTTGGCCACGACACCGGCGCCGACGGTGCGGCCGCCTTCACGGATGGCGAAGCGCAGCTTCTCTTCCATCGCGATCGGCGTGATCAGCTCGACGTCCAGCTCGGCGTTGTCGCCCGGCATGATC